>JAEUQS010000723.1 GCA_016789625.1 Acidobacteriota bacterium
GGTCCCGCGCGACCACGTCGACGAACGTGTCGGGCTTCATGAAGCCCTTGCCCCACTTCTCGTCGAGCGCCGCGGTCGGCGTGGCCTTCACGATGTCGGCCGCGGACATTCCCTTGGCCACGAGCGGCACGATCGCGTCGCGCACGGTGGCCAGCATGTCGCGAAAAGCCTTGAAGTCGGCCTTCGTGGCGAGCGGGCCGTGGCCGGGAATGATCTTCGTCTTGTCGTTCGTGACGCGGAGGATGCGGTCCGCGGCGGCGATCATGCCGTCGATGGACCCGCCCACCCCGACGTCGATCACCGGGTAGAACCCGTTGAAGAAGAGGTCGCCCGTGTGCACGACGCCGGCCTTGCGGAAGAACACCACGGAATCGCCGTCGGTGTGCGCCGGCGGCACGTGCATCACGTGGATCTCCTCGCCGTTCAGATGGAACGTCACCGTCTCGGTGAACGTCACGACCGGCAGCGCGACCTTGGGCGCCGCGGGCACGCTCCGACCCATCAGCTCGAGGAACGTGTCCACGCTCATGCGCTTGCGCACGCCCTCGCTCGCGACGATCACGGCCCCCGCTTCACCGAACGCCTGGTTCCCGCCGGTGTGGTCCCCGTGCCAGTGCGTGTTCACCAGGAACTTCACGGGCTTGTCCGAGAGCGCCGCGATGGCGGATTTGATCTTCGGTGCGAGGGGAGCGTACTGATCGTCCACGAGGAGGACGCCGTCGGGCCCGGTCGCAACCCCGAGATTGCCGCCCGCGCCTTCCAGCATGAAAAGGCCTTCGGCAACTTTCGTGGTCTTGACCTCGACCTTCGACCAGTCCTGCTGTGCAGAAACGGGCAGGCACACGAGCACCGCGAGGAGAGACAGCTTCTTCATGTTTCGCTTACCTCGAGCCGGCCGTGCGGAGGAGGCCGGGCAGCGCCTTGCCGGCGCGGACTTTCTGCGGGAGGTGGATCGTGAACGCCGTGCCCTGGCCCGGAGCGGTGTCGACGGTGATCGAGCCTTCCATCATCTCGCAGAAGCGCTTCGTGATGGCGAGCCCGAGGCCCGTGCCGCCGTACTTCTTGGCCGTGTCGGCCGAGGCCTGCGAGAACGGCGTGAAGAGGTTGGCCTTCTGCTCGTCGTTCATCCCGATGCCGGTGTCCTTCACCGTGAACGTGATGACCGCCCCGTCGTCGTGGTCCTCCCTCGCGACGAGGAGCGAGACCGTTCCGTTCTCGGTGAACTTCGAGGCGTTCGAGAGGAGGTTGAACAGGCTCTGCCGGATCTTCGTGAGGTCGGCGTACATCTCTCCGAGGTCCGGCGGGCAGCTCAGCTCGAGCGTATTACCGCGCCGCTTCACGAGAGGCGCGATGATCTCGACGACCTCGTTCACGATGTGGGGCACCTCGAACGGCTCGAGGTAGAGATCGGTCTTGCCGGCCTCCACCTTGGAGAGGTCGAGGATGTTGTTGATGAGCTCGAGCTGGTGCTGCGCCGCGGCGCGGATCTTCTTGAGGTCCTCGATGCGCGAGACGGCCTCTTCCTCCACGGCCTCGTCCATCAGCATCTCGGCGTAGCCGATGATCGAGTTGAGGGGCGTGCGCAGCTCGTGGCTCATGTTCGCGAGGAACGTGCTCTTGGCGCGGTCGGCCTCGAGGGCGCGCTCCTTGGCGAGCCGCAGCTCGCGCTCCTGCGAGAGGAGCCGCGCGTTCTCCACCACCTGCGCGCTCTGGGCCGCGATGATCGCGAGGAGGCGTTCGTCCTCTTCGCTGAAGAGCCGGCCGTCCTGCTTGTTGTAGACGACGAGGAGGCCGCGCACCTCGCTCTGGATCACCATGGGCACGCACACGAGGGAGGTCAGCGAGTCGTCCCAGCGGATGCCGCTGAAGCGCTTGTCGGCGCGGGGGTCGTTGAGCCGGAGCGGCTTCTTGTTGAACAGCATCCAGCCGAGGAGCATCTCGGCGATGTGGTACCGGCGCACCTCGTCCGACGCGCCGGAGACCCGGGCGAGCGTCTTGGAGGAAACCTCCTCGTCGCGCTCGACGAGGGTGATGACGCCCTGCTCGGCGGAAACGGCCTTGCGGGAGGTTTCGATGATCGCGCTGATCACCTCGTCGCCGTCGGTCGTGCCGCCGATCTGACGGGCCAGCTCGTTGAGGATGGAGAGCTCCTCGACCGCGCGCCGGAGCCTCTCGTTCTCGTCCTTCACGTCGAGACGGCGCTCCCCCGTGCGGCGATCCAATGCCGCGAGAAGCTCCTCCTGGGTGCCGGCCATGTCGGCGGTGTCCTCTTGGGCCAACTTCGTCACGATGCTATCACCGGGAATCGGGCGCTCCGGGAGGCTGGGACTCGTCCGGGATGCCGGTTCCGGGAGGCGAAGAGACCCTCACGGCGCAGAGTCCGGGCACCTCGCGACAGGTCTCGAAATCGGCCTCCGCGCCGCCGGCCGCGCCGTCCGCGAGCTCGTAGAGAAACGGCTGCTCCGGGTCGTCGACGAGGCGCACGGCGCCCCGCGAGAGAACCTCGCGAGGCCCGCCCGCACCGAAGAGGCCGCCCTCGGACACGAGCCACAGCCACGCGGGATCCGCGGGCGCACGACCCGCGGTGAGGAGCTCGTCGAGAGGCACCGCCTCGCGGCCCCGCAGGAGCTCCGCGAGACGCGACGCGTCGAACGCGCGAAAGAGAGTTCCGTCGGCCGCTTCGATCTGGAGCAGCGGCGCTCCGTCGGGCAGCACGGCCTCGTCCAGCGCGGCCGCGATCCTCACGAAGTCGCTCTCGCGGGCGCTCTCGAGGATCACGTCCACGCGGTTGTCCCGCCTGTAGGCCGTTTCCGCGAGGGAAGCCTCGCCGCCCGCGATCTCGTGCACGCGCCAGCCCAGCGTCGTGCGGAAGATGCCCTTGGCCCGCGCGACACGTCCCGAAAGGCCCAGGGCGCCGGTCTTCAGCGCGTCGAACAGCGAAGCGAGGCGCTCCGCGTCGAAGACCCGCTCCTCTCCCTTCGCCCAGCCGCGACCCGTGTAGCCCTCGTGGGATTCGTGGGCGTGCGCGTGCGCGTGCGCCGCACCTTCGACCTCGCGTCCGCGCGGGAGCGGCGTGTCGAGGACGACGTCGGGCAGCACGCCGAACGACGTACGGAAGACGCCGAGCTTCTCGGGGCGGAGCGCGGCCGCCCACGCCTCGGCCGCGGCGACCTGCTCTTCCGTCGCGAGGTCGGAGCGGTTCCACACGAGGAAGTCTCCGATGTCCACCTGGTCGCGAAAGAGCCCTCTCTTGGCGTACTCCTCCTCGTAGCCGAGCCGCGGATCGAGGAGCGTGATCACGGGCCTCACGTCGAATCGCGGCGCGAACCGCGCGCGCCTCAGGAGGTCGACGATGTCGGAGGGACGCGCGAGGCCCGTCGGCTCGATCACGAGGCGCGTGGGCGCGGCGACGTCGAGGATCTCCTCGAGCGTGGCCTCGAGATCGCCGATCGCCGTGCAGCAGACGCAGCCGCCCGGGACCTCCATGAGAACGCAGCTCGCACAGTCGGTGAGGAGCGCGCCGTCGATGCCCAGCTCGCCGAACTCGTTCACCACCACGGCGATGCGCTCCGTGTCGGCGCGGCGGGCGAGGAGGTCGCGGAGCGCCGTCGTCTTCCCCACCCCGAGGAAGCCCGAAAGGACGTGAACCGGAATGCGAGCGGAGTCCTCTTCGAACATGACCGGAGTGTACGGAAGAGCCCGGGTTTCCTTCCGCTCCCCTCGCTCGTCTCACTCGCGAAGTCAGGGAAGTCAGGAAGTCAGGGAGGTTCCCATGCAGCTCCGGTTCCGGCTCCTTCTCGGTGTCGTTTGCTCGGGCGCGCTCTCGGGCCTCCTCTCGGCCACACCGCCTCAGGGCGAGGTCGAGATTCCGCTGCCGGCGTACGACGCCCTGCGCGCGGCGGCGAAGGCCCCGCGTCCCACACCCGTGCCCACGCCGGGTTTCGCGGGCGTGAGGGTGCGCCGCGCGACGCTCGTGCCGCGCCTCCTCGATCTCGCGGCACCGCGGCTCCGTTTCGACGCCGAGCTCGAGGTGCGCATCGCCGGGGATCCCGCCGCGCCGGTGCGGGTCTACGAGGGCGGCCCGCCGCTCGACGGCTGGACCGTGTCCCCCGAGGGAACGCTGGCTCTCTCGGCTCACGGGCTGGGGCTCGTCGCCCCTCGCGAGGGTCTCTACCGCGTGACGCTTTCGGGCGAGGTCGCGGGCACGGCCGACGAGTCGACCGGGACGTTCACGTTCGAGCTGCCGAGGCTCGCGGGCGCGCCCGTCGCATTCGACCTCGTGGAGCCGAAGGACCCGCCCCTCGAGAGCCTCACGGCCCGCGGGGCGTACGCGATTCGCGACCTGGACTCGCGGTTCACCCGCGTGGTGGCCGGGTCCGGCGCCGCCCATCTCGACCTCACGCCCCGGCGACGAGCCGAGGAGCCGGCCGTGCTCTCGGGCTCTCTGACGCACGCGATCACGCTGGGCGGGGACGCGCTGCGCCACGAGATCCGGCTCAACGTGAAGGTTCTGCGCGGCGCGCTCGAGGAGCGGGAGCTGAAGCTCCCCGGCGCCGCGCTCGTCACCGTGTCGGGCCCCGTCACGGCGACCGGCCCGGATGCGAACGGCAACGTCTCGCTGCGCGTGTCTCCCGCGCTTCGAAAGGGACAGGAGCTCCAGGCAACGCTCACGCTCCTCTCGCCTCCCGGGCCGCAGACGGCGAACGCGCTCGAGCTCGTTCCGGCCGCGCTCTCGGGCCCGGCGGGCGAGGCGCTCGAGCGCACCCTCGTGCTGCGCGCCCCCTCGGGTCTCGCCGTTTCGGCCTCGCCCGACGACGACTACACGCCGGTCCCGCCCCGCGGGCGATCGCTCGCCGGTGACGCGAGCGGGCCGGGCACGGCCCCGGAGGACGGCACGGCCCTCGCGTTCCGCATCCACCCGACGGCCCCGAGGCCGCTCGCGGTCTCCTTCGAGAGGCTCACGCCTCTCGCCGTCGCGACCGCGCTCGCCCGCGTGAGCGCGACCGTGTTCGTGGGCGCGACGGGGCTCCTGCGGACCTCGGTCGTCGCCGACGTGCTGTCGCGGGGCCGTGGGTCGCTCCGCTTCCGAATCCCCAGGGACGCGCGCCTCCTGGCCGTGCGCGTGAACGACGCTCCGGCTGCGGCGACACGTCCTTCGCCCGAGGTGCTCGTCGTGCCTCTGCCGGGCAAGAGCGCCGAAGCCCGCATCGGGCTCCTCCTCGAAACGGACGGCTCCCCCCTGGCGCCCGGCACGGCCCTCACGCTCGTGGCCACGGCGCCGGAGGAGCCGCTCGAGAGCTACCTGTGGAACGTCGTGCTGCCCCCGGGCTTCGAGGTCAAGGAGCCGGGCCGGCCGCAGGCTCCCCGGCAAAGGAACGCGGCGCGCGATCCGGCGCCAGCTTCGGGCGACGTCATTGCCTACGCCGTACGCCTCGCGACCGAGGATGCCGCCCGGGCCCCCGAGGCCGCCTGGTCCCCCCGCACGGGGCTGCCGGACGCGCCCGCCGCCTTCACCACCGAGATCCGCGATTCGGGCGACACGCCGCCACCGCTCACGCTGACCGTCGTCGCGTCGCGAAAGGAGAAAGAGCCATGGTTCTGAAGAAGATGATCGTGCTCCTCCTCACCGTGTGCACTGGCGGCGCGTCCGCAGACGAGGAGATCGAGGGTGGTCTCGTGCGGCTCACGCGCGCGGCTTACGACTCCCTGAAGGACCGGGCCGAGGCGGTGGCCGAGGCTCCGCCGCGGCGGCTCCGCTCCGAGATTCCGACGGCGATCTCCAAGGTGCAGTAC
>JAEUQS010000774.1 GCA_016789625.1 Acidobacteriota bacterium
GGAGCCGAAGCCGCGCGGGATGAGCGGGTCGTCCACGATGTCGAGAAGGGGGCTGCCGATCTTCTGGCCGAGCTTCCCTTCGAGGAACGAGCGCTTCTGCTGGATCGCTCCGGCGCTCATGGGTCCGAGGAGCTGGCCCACGAGGCGGCCGGCCGTGCGGTTGTCCACGGCCATGGTGAGGGTCGCGCTCTCGGGCTTCTTGGCGCCGATCTTGGCTATCGTGCGCTCCGCGGCGCGACGACCGATGCCGGCGATGTCGGGGAGGCTGCCCACGAAGCGTGAGCCGGCGAAGTCGTAGTCCTCGGGCTTCTTGCCCGCGGGGTCGTTCACGGAAACCTGGGCGCCGCCGAAGAACGTGGTGTCCACACGGCCACCGGTGAAGCCGTTCGTCGACATCCCGAACACTTCCGACCGGCTGTCGTTGAAGCTCGTGGTGACGGAGAGGATCTTCTCTTTGCCGGGCACGTTGCGGGCCGCGGCCTCGAGCTCCTGCACGAACTTGCGGCGCATCTCCGGGGTCACCGTGCCGTATTTCGGGTCCTCGAGCTCGAGGTTCGCGTTCGAGCGTCCCGCGTAGAGCTTGGGATCCGCGAGCGTGCGGAACGGGTCCTTCGTGAGGGCCTTCGTGAGCGAGATGGAGTCTTCGATGAAGGTCGCGAGCGCCTCGGGGCGGAGGTCGCTCGTGCCGACGGCCGAGTACTTGCCGTCCACGTAGAGGCGGATGTTGAGCCCGCGGGTCGTGGCTTCCTTGATCTGCTCGAGCTTGCCGTCGCGCCACTGCACCTCGACGTTTCGCTCGCGGTAGACGCGCGCCGCCGCGTCGGAGGCGCCCTTCTTCTTCGCGATCTCGAGCGCGCGGGAGGCGATGTCTTCCAGGGTTTCCACTTTCGAGACGTTGCTTTCCTTACCCATTCCTCACCTCACGCCTTCTTCGGGCCGCGCCCGCCGACCGTGATGGAGGCCACGCGCACCGTGGGGATGCCCTGCGAAACCGGGACGCTCTGGCCGTCCTTGCCGCAGGTCCATCCGCCCTCGTCCACGACGAGGTCGTCGGAGACCATGTCGATGAGCTCGAGAACCTTCGGGCCGTTGCCGATGATGTTGACGTCCTTGATGGGCTTGGTGAGCTTGCCGTCCTCGATGAGGAAGCCGTTCTTCACGTAGAACGTGAAGTCTCCGGCGCCGATCTGCACCTGGCCGTTCGAGAAGCTCGAGCAGTAGATGCCGCGCTTGACGCTCGCGACGATCTCGTCCTTCTTGTGCGGGCCGGGGAGCATGTACGTCGCCCGCATGCGAGGCATCGGGAGGTGCTGGTAGCTCTCGCGGCGGCCGTTGCCCGTGGGCTTCACGCCGTAGTGCTTGGCCGAGATGCTGTCGTGGAGGTACGTGGTGAGGACGCCCTTCTCGACGAGGTTCGTGACGCCCACGTTGTTGCCTTCGTCATCGACGTTGATGGCCCCGCGCGCGTTCGTCATCGTGCCCTCGTCGACGATGTTGACGAACGGCTTGGCGATGAGCTTGCCGATCTTGTCGGAGTAAATGGAGACGCCCTTGCGGTTGAAGTCGGCCTCCATGCCGTGGCCGATGGCCTCGTGGAGAAGGATGCCCGAGGAGCCGGCCGCCATCACGATGGGCATCTCGCCGGCGGGAGCGGGCTCGGCCTCGAAGAGGACCGTGGTGCGGTCGACGGCTTCCTTGACCATGCGGTCGAGCCGTTCCTTCGAGTAGAACGACATGTCGTTGCGGCCGGCCACGTTGTAGCCGTTCGTCTCCCGCTTGCCGTTCTGCTCGGCCACGCAGGAGAGGTACATCGAGGTCATCGGCTGGACGTCTTCGACGATCCGGCCGGTGGAGTCGGCGATGAGCACGGCTCCGGCCTGGTCCATGAAGTTGATGTTGACCTTCTTGATGCGGGCGTCCGCGGCCAGCGTCTTCTCGTTCATCTGCTG
>JAEUQS010000793.1 GCA_016789625.1 Acidobacteriota bacterium
CTACTACGCGGGCCTCCACCCGCACCACTGGTTCAAGAACCCGCCGCGGAAGTACGCGGAGCGGAACCGGGACGTGCTGCGCGTGGTGGATCCCAGGCCCTCGGACGTCGTCGTGGAGCTGGGCTCGGCGCGCGGCGACATCTCGTTCCTCCTCTCGCGGCACTGCCGTGAGGTGATCGGCGTCGACGCCGCGCCGGAGGCGATCGCGATGGCCGACGCCGAGCGCCGGCGGCTGGGCCTCGCGAACGTGCGGTGGCTGGAGTCCGACGTCGCGAACCTCGCGGCGATCCCCACAGCCTCGGTGAACGCCGTCGCGGCGATCGACCTCGTGGAGCACATCGACGACCCCACGCTCCGCGCGATGCTGGCCGAGTGCCGGCGCGTGCTCGTCCCGGGCGGACGGCTCGGGCTCTACACGCCCGACCGCGCCCACTACGTCGAGCGCATGAAGGCCCACGACTTCGTGCTGAAGCAGTTCCCGCAGCACATCGCCGTGCGTTTCACCCGGGAATACCTCGCGTTCCTCGCCGAGGCCGGCTTCACGGTCGAGCTCTCGACGTACAGCGTCTCGCCGTTTCCCGGCGTGAGGCACGTGGAGTCGCTCCTCGCGCGCCTGCCGCTCCTCGGGCCGACGTTCCGCTACCGGATCCTGATCCGGGCCGTGACATCCTCGGCGCCGTGACGGAGAAGCCCAACGACTTCGCGCCCAACGCCGAGGTCTACGACGCCGGCTACTACGGAGCCATGTACCGTCCGCACTGGTTCCTGAGGAACCCGCGCAAGTACAAGGAGCGCGACGACGCGCTGCTCCGGCTCGTGCGGCCGACGCCGGAGCTCCGGGTCCTGGAGCTGGGCTCGGCCCGCGGCGACACGGCGTTCTTCCTCGCGCCGCACGTGAAGGAGGTCGTGGGCATCGACGCCGCGGAGGTGGCCGTCGCGATCTCGCGCGAGGAGGCGGAGAAGCGCGGCATCGGGAACGTGCGCTTCGAGACGGCCGATGCGCGGGACCTCTCGAAGTTCACGAAGCAGTCGTTCGACGTCGTGCTCCTCGCCGACTTCGTGGAGCACGTCCTCGACGACGTGCTGCTCCCGGCCCTCACGGAATCCCGCCGCGTGCTGCGGCCCGGCGGCGCGCTCGCGATCTACACGCCCAACCTCATCCACTGGGCGGAGCTCCTGAAGGCGGTGGTTCCCGGGCTCCAGCAGAAGGACCACATCGCCGTGCGCTCCGCGGCGGCCGTGGTGGAGCGCGTCTCGAAGGCCGGCTTCTCGCTCGACGAGCTCTTCTTCACGCCCAGCCCGTACCCGGTCTTCGGGAACCTCGACGCGCTGTTCCCGAAGGCCGGGCTCTGCCGCTTCCGGACCTGCCTGCGAGCCCTCCGCCCGGTCTAGCCTGGGGGTTCTAGACGGTTCGGACGGGCCGCTTCTTGGCCGGCCTGCTCGCGGCCGACTTCCCGGACGCCTTCTTTGCGCGCCCCTTCTTGGGCGGCGCCGCCTGCGCCTCGGCGACCGCGGCCTCGAGCGCGCCCTCGGGAATGCGGGACACGATCTGGTACATCTCGAGATCGTTGGCCGGCACGTCGAAGTCGCAGCCTTCGGTCTCGCAAACATAGAACGCGCCGGCCTTCCGGTCGCGTACGAGGAGGTACGGCGCGTTGCACTGCGGGCAGGCCTTGGGCACCGGCCTCACGCGGAAGTTCTTCTCGCACGTGGGGTAGTTGGAGCAGCCGTAGAACGGTCCGAAGCGCCCGCGGCGTTCCAGGATCTCGCCCTTCAGGCACACGGGGCACGTGACGCCCGTCGTCGCGACGGGCTTGGGCGGCTTGAAGCGGCACGTGGGGTAGTTCGAGCAGGCCACGTAGTCGCCGAAGCGGCCGTGCTTCTTCACGAGGGGGCTTCCGCAGCTCGGGCAGACGTCGCCGGTGGGGACGTCGGGCCGGGCCTCGGCCTTGCCGCCCTGGACGCGCACGGCCATGGTGCTCCGGCAGTTGGGGTACGCCGTGCAGCCCAGGAACGACGAGCCGTCCTTGGCCGCGCGGAGCTTCATGGGGCTGCCGCACTCCTCGCACGTCTGCCCTTCGAGCTCGGTCTGATCGATCGCGTCTTCCTCGGGCTCGGGGATGTCCATGGTGAAGGAGCACTCGGGGTAGCCCGAGCACGCGATGAAGAGCCCGGCCTTGCCCATGCGGAGCTTCAGGAGCTTTCCGCACGTGGGGCAGGCGTCGCCCGGATCGTTCGTGAGGCGGAAGTCCACGAAGCGGCGGCGCACCTCGGCGAGGGGGAGGCCCGCTTTGAGGGACGCCATCGCCGTCTTCGCGCGCTCGCGGTCGATCGAGAACTTGCCGTCGAACTCGGCCAGCGCCTTGCGCCAGTCGAGCTTGCCCTCTTCCACCTCGTCGAGCTCGGCCTCCATGAGGGCCGTGTACTCGGTCTGGAAGAAGTCGTCGAAGCCGTCGCGCAGGAGGTCGACGATGATGCGGCCGAGCATCGTGGGCGTGAAGCGCTTGTCCTTCTTGCGCACGTACTCGCGAGCCTCCAGCTTGCGCAGGATCTCGGCGTACGTGGACGGGCGGCCGATGCCGTTCTCTTCCAGGAACTTCACGAGCGACGCTTCGTTGAAGCGCGGGGGCGGCTGGGTCTCGTGTCCCTCGGCCGTCACGGTGCCGAGCCCGAGGACGTCGCCGGCGGCGAGCTGCGTAAGCCGGACCTTGTCGGTGCCTTCGCCCTCTTCGCCTTCGGCCGGCGGGGTCTCGTCCTTGTCGGCGTCGGCGACCTGGCCGTACACGCGGAGGTAGCCGGGATCCTTGAGCACCGAGCCCGCGGCGCGCAGCACGGCGACGTCTGTCGAGCCGGTGCGCGTGGCCTCGATCTCGACGCTCGTGACGTCGGAGATCGACGGCGTCATCTGGGAGGCCACGAAGCGCTTCCAGATGAGATCGTAGAGCTTGAGCTCCTCGGGCTGGAGGTACCGGGCGACGAGCTCCGGCGGCAGATCGAGGGACGTCGGGCGGATCGCCTCGTGGGCGTCCTGAGCGTCCTTCTTCTGCTTGAAGCGCCGCGCCTCCTCGGGCATCGCGCCGGGCCCGTAGGCCTTGGCGATGTGCTCGCGGACCGCGACGAGCGCTTCCTCGGCGGTGCGCGTCGAATCGGTACGCATATAGGTGATGAGACCGATCGTGCCGCGGTCGCCGATCGTCTTGCCTTCGTAGAGGCGCTGCGCGACCTGCATCGTGCGGCGCACCGTGAAGCCGAGGACGCGGGCCGCGCCCTGCTGGAGCTTCGAGGTCGTGAACGGGGGCACGGGCTGCTGCTTGCGTTCCTTGGCCTCGACGCTCGTCACGGTGAGGGCGGCCCCGGCCACGTGGGTGACGACGGCGTTCGCGTCGGCCTCGTTCGCGAGCCGCGGATCGTTGCCGTCGAACTTGAGCTTGGTCCCCTTCCACTGGGTGACGCGGGCGGGGAAAGACGTCCCGTTCTTGGCGAGCGTGGCCGGCACCGACCAGTACGGCACGGCGACGAACGCCTCGCGCTCGGTCTCGCGCTCCACGACGATGCGGAGCGCCACCGTCTGCACGCGACCGGCGGAGAGCCCGCGCCAGACCTTGCTCCAGAGGAGGTCCGAGACCTCGTAGCCGACGAGCCGGTCGATGATGCGGCGGGCCTGCTGGGCGTTCACGCGGCTCATGTCGATCTGCCCCGGCGTGGCGACGGCCTTGGTCACGGCGGCCTTGGTGATCTCGTTGAACTGGGCACGGTGGAAGACGGCGTTGGGCGCCGAGGGCCGGAGGATCTCCTGGAGATGCCAGCAGATGGCTTCCCCCTCGCGATCGGGGTCGGCCGCGAGGTAGATGGTGTCGGCGCTCCTGGCGGCCTTCTTCAGGTCCTGGAACGTGCGTTCCTTGCCCGGAAGGATCTCGTAGGTGGGCTCGTAGCCGTTCTCACGGTCCACGGAGACGCCCTTCTTGGGGAGGTCCCGCACGTGGCCGTAGCAGGCCATGACGGTGAAGTCCTTGCCGAGGAACTTTCCGAGCGTGCCGGCTTTTGCGGGGGATTCGACGATGACGAGGGACTTGGCCATGGGGGTGAAACCATGACATGGCTGTCAAGTCGGACCTTCCCGGGAGGTTCAGCCTCTCCGCAGAAACGTCCCGCCCGGAAGCGCCGTGACGAGCCCCTCGAGCTCCAGCTCGGCGAGGGCCGAGGCGAGCCGCGACGGGCTCAGCCGGGTGGCGGCGAGGAGCGCGTCGGCGTCCGTTCCGCGCACCGCGTCGAGGGCGTCGTGAACGCTCGAGGCCTCGGCGGAGAGGAGCGGAAGGCTGGCCTGGGTGGGCGTTCCCTGGAGCGCCCCCGGCAGCTCCGCGAGGATGTCGGCGGCGCTCCGCACCAGGATCGCGCCGTCCTTGAGGAGCGCGTTCGCTCCCGCGAAGGCCGGGGTGAGCACCGGGCCCGGCACCGCGCCCACGTCGCGTCCGTACTCGTTCGCGAGGCGCGCCGTGATGAGGGAGCCGCTCTTCTCGGCCGCTTCGACCACCACGACGAGGCTCGAGAGGCCGGCGATGATCCGGTTGCGCACCGGGAAGTGAAACGGCTGAGGCTCCGTCCCGGGAACGTGCTCGGAGACGGCCGTTCCGTGAGGCAGCAGCCTCCTGAGGAGCGCCGCGTTCGAACGCGGGTAGCAGACGTCGACGCCGCAGGCGAAGACGGCCACGGTCGGTCCGCCCGCGTCCAGCGCGGCCTCGTGCGCCGCCGTGTCGATGCCGCGCGCGAAGCCCGAGACGACGTTGACGCCCGCCTCGGCGAGGCCCCGCGAGAGGAACCGGGCGGTCTCGAGCCCCACGGCTGTGGCCGCCCGCGATCCCACGAGAGCGACGGCCGGCTCGTCGCCGAGCGCGCGACCCCTCAGGAAGAGGACGGGCGGCGGGTCGGGGATCTCGGCGAGCAGGGCCGGGTACTCCTCGTCGCCGAGCACGACCGCGCGAGCGTCCGCGGCCCGCAGGAGCTCGCGGGCCTTCCTCGTCGCGTCGGTCTCGGGAGGCTCGAGCAGCGGCGCGAGGAGCTCCTCGGTCTCGCCCGTGAGGCGCACCGCGGAATCCATGGAGAGCGCGAGCAGGTTCCCGAGAGAGCCCGTCTCGCGGAGGAGACGCACCAGGAGCCGCCCCCGGGAGCCCCGGCCGGCGAAAGCCCAGGGGAGTCCCCTTTCGGGGTCGGACCCGCGTTCCGCACCGGGCGCAACGATTGCTTCCCGTTCTGCACGTCTCATGATCAATAACGCCGAGAGCCCTGACTATAATCGCCCCTCACGCGTGGTCCGCAGACAGCACGTCCCGGTCCTTTCGCTGGTGGCTCTTTCGGGGGCCGCCCTGTGTTTCGTGGGCTGTGCGTCGAGCACCGCCGTCGATGCGAACGCGCAGAAGAAGTACGGCACCGAGATGGCCGCCAAGGGCTTCTGGCGGGAGGCGCTCTTCCGATACGAGCTCGCGGCCAAGCAGGCCCCGGGCGATGCCGAGGTGCAGAACAACCTCGCGGTGGCGTACGAGAGCCTGGGCGAGACGGCCCGCGCGCTCGCGCACTACCGCAAGGCGCTCGAGATCTCGCCCGAGAACGAGAAGATCAAGCGGAACTACGCACGCTTCGCGGAGTACTACACGGCCGTCCAGCGGGCCGCCGGCGCCACCGGCCCGGCCCTCGCGCCGGCCGTGCCTGCTGTCC
>JAEUQS010000801.1 GCA_016789625.1 Acidobacteriota bacterium
CCCTGCGAGGAGGGATAGCCGCAGGCGTTGATCGGAGGCGTCTGCGTCTGCGCGAGCGTGCTCGGGTAGCCGCCCGCGGGGGGCAGGTCGGCCCAGGACGCTCCGCCGTTGGTGGAGATCTCCACCACGACGCCGTCCCACTGGTATTCGAGGTTGTAGCGCGCCCAGTACGACAGGCTCGAGCCCGTGGTCAGCTCGAGAGCGGGCGTGACCAGCGCCGCGCAGGTCGAGCCCGGGTACGGACCCGCGGCCGGGCCGGGGTGATACGACCGGCCACCGGCCTGAGCCTGGTTCGTCACGATGCGCCACGGGGTCTGTCCCGTCAGCTTGGCCTGCGTGTCGCCGCCATCATCGGTGAACGTGCCCACGGCGCCGTTGGCACCGAGGGGCGTCGCGTAGAGCTGCTTGGTGTTCTGCTCCTCGTTGCCGCCGTTCGGTCCCGTGCCGCCCGCGGAGGTGTCCTCGGCCCGCACGATGTAGTAGTACGTCGAGCCCGGCGACACCGTATCGTCGTTGTACGCCGTGGCCGAGGTCGTGACGATCCGGTCACCGGGCGCGGGCGTGAAGCCCGGCGTGGTCGAACGGTACACGTTGTAGCGGACCGCCCCGCCCGAGGGGCAGGCCGCCGCGGTGGAGCCCCAACTCAAGGCCACGCGGCACTGGGTGCCCGGGAGCGTCGCGGACGTGAGGCCGGCGAAGTCGGGCACGAGGTCGCAGCGGCCCGTGGGGGTGATCGAGACGCACGTCGAGACGGGGCCCTCGGAGCAGAGGTCGGCGCCGCGCACCTTGTACGCGTACGTCAGACCGCCCTGGGCGCGGCCGTCGGTGAAGGCCCCGGTGGCCGTCCCGCCGATGTACTGGAACGCGCCCGCGGGCGCGGCACAGGTTCCCGGAGCGCGGTAGATCTGGGTGAGCGTGGACGCGGCCGCCGGGGTGAACGTCAGGTCGGCGCCCATCGTGGCGTTCGACGTGACCCCGAGGCCCGTGGGCGCGGCCACGACCGCGGTCGCGCAGCCGCTGCCGAACGAGGCGGCCACGGCGAAGCCCTGCCGGTTCGTGTAGGAGCGCCCGTTGCCCGGCACCGCCGCGCCCGTGATGGTGATGGTGTACGTGCCGGCCGTGGGAGCCGGGAAGCGCACCTGCTCGACCGTGTTCTTCGCGTCGGCCGTGCCTCCCGTGGTCGAGACGCCCGTGCCCGTGAAGACGTTGCCCAGGAACGTGCCGCCCGGTCCCGTCACAGTGAGGTTCAGGTTGTTCACGAGGGTCACGGCGGAGCCCAGCGTCGCCTCGGCATCCAGCCACGCGAGCGTGACGCGCAGCTCCTGGCCCGCCGGCACGTCGATCGTGTACGTGGCGCTCTGTCCGGTCGTGAGCCCGTCGCGGTTCCCGACGTTCCACACCCGCAGGCGCCGCGGATCGCCCGCGAAATAGAGGTTGTTGTCGAGGAACACGCGGCCCCAGCCGTAGTTGTTGTTTCCGAACGTGCTGTTGTCGGGCAGCGGACGCGTGCCGTTGAGGAGCACGGCCTTCACGAGCGCGGCGCCCGGCGAGAACGCGTCGGCGGCGTTCGCGGTGCCCGTGGGATAGATGCCGCTCTCAAAGTACTGCCGGAGGAGCGCCGACGCGCCCGCGACGGTGGGACAGGACATCGACGTGCCCGACAGGCTCGACGTTCCACAGTTGCCGTCGGCATGGTTCGTGTTGCCGCCCGCCGAGACCGTGCTCGAGCCGGGCGCCTGGATGTCGGGCTTGATGCGTCCGTCGGCCGTGGGGCCGCGGCTCGAGAAGCCCGCGACGGTCGTGCTGTTGCCGTTGCCGAGGGCGCCCACCGTGACGATGTTCTTGGCGTTGCCCGGCGAGCCGCCCGTCTGTGCGCCCGAGCCGTCGTTGCCGGCGGAGAAGAAGATGGTCATCTCTTCGTTGTCGAAGAGGAAGCGGTCGACGTTCTGCTCTTCCCCCGTGTACGCGCCCGCGGTGGAGCTGCCGTAGGAGTTCGAGTGCGCGCGCGCGCCCCCGTTCTTCGCCTGGAGGAACATGCTGAACGAATCGTTGAGGCCCGAGAGGCAGCCCGTCGTGTCGTGGCCGACGTCCTGGAACAGCAGCTTCGCGTTCGGCGCCATGCCGTCGGCCGTGTTGATCCCGGCCGCGGTGGCGGTGGACGGCGAGGCGAAGTTGTCGCCCACCACGGTGCCGGAGGTGTGCGTGCCGTGAAAGCTCGTGGAGCTCGTCGTACACACGGCGTTGTTGTCGTACGCGGTGGCTCCCGGCTGGACCCAGTAGGCGAAGACCTTCTTCGCGGGCCACGTGAGGCCGAGCGCCGGCGGCACCGGACTGTCGGCGTCCGTGATGGAGGCCGGGGTCCCGTCGAGCCGGAAGAAGCACATGTCCGAGTCGCAGCCGGAGTCCGCGACGGCGACGATCTGCCCCGTGCCGGTCAGGTTCCGGCCGAAAATGGAGCAGGTCGTGCACGCGTTGGCCGCGATCGAGCTCGCGGTGTTCGACTGCACGGGTCCGAGCGCGTTGTTGTTGTGCAGCTGGGGCACGTCGTAGGGCTCGATCCACGACACGGCCGCGATCGAGGCCACGAGGTCGAGAAAGGCCGGTCGCTGAGAGACGGGCACGGAGTACCGCAGGCGCGGCGCGGCGGGATCCTCGAGGCGCGAGATCTCCACGGCTCCCGGGGCACGCTTGGCGATCTCGGCCGCGAGGAGCGGGACGCTCTCGCCCGGGAACGCGTAGACGCTCATCTCGGGAGTGACGTCGCCCGCGTCCTTCCAGAAGCGCGGGTGGATCTTGTAGCCCGGCTGGTATTCACCCACCCACCGCACCTCGGGAAGCGCCGCGAGGAGCGCGCGGGAGCGCGCGTCGAGGCGCACCTGGAAGGCGTTGTCGGGCAGGTAGCCGTACAGCTTCACGCCCAGCTTCTCGAGCGCTTCCTTCGCGGCGAGCCTGCCGGGCTGGAGCTGCACGATGCCGTAGCCCGGCTCGGCCGCCCGCGCCGAGACGACCCGGGAGAGCTCCAGCTCCTCGCGGAGCGGGTCGAAGGCGCCCACCTGGAGGAGAAGGTGGGTGCCGCCGCGGGGCGTGGTGTCGCCCGTCGTGGGGGACCCTGGCCGGGGCTCGATGCGGATCTTCCCCGCGGGCGGAGCGGCGCTTCCGAGGGAGGCACCGGCGAGAGCGAGGACGGCGACGGCGGCCAGGGCTTTTCTCAAATGGACCTCTGTTGGTGGACTCGAAGAGCGCGGCAGTATGTCACGTGGAGAAGCGCGGCAAGCGGCCCGGGAGCCGCCCGTCCCCGTGCTAAGTTCGCCTCCCCTTGCGCTTCGTCCTGCTGGACGCGTTTCGCGTGATCGAGCCCGGCGTGAGGGCGGAAGCCGTGAAGACGTTCGCGCCCCGGGACGAGCTGTTCGCCGATCACTTCCCCGGTTTTCCCGTCGTGCCCGGCGTGCTCATCACCGAGGCGCTCGGACAGACGGGGGCGTGGATTCTCTCGGGGTCCCTCGGAAACCGCTGGCCGCTCCTCGTGCTCGTGCAGAGCGCGAAGTTCCGGAGGTTCCTCCGGCCCGGTGAGCCCCTTCGCATCGAGGCCGAAGTGGCGAGCCGCCCCGGAGACGACTTCCTCGTCAGCGCCCGCGGCCACGTGAACGGCGAGAGAGTCGCGGAGGCACGCCTCGTCTTCCACGCGTTCGAGCTGCCCGAGGAAGCCGCGCCCGGTATGGCCGAGTGGGCGCGGAGGACTCTCGACGCGCTCCTCGCCGCGCCCATGCCCTCATGACCTTCGCGCGGCCCCGCGTCGTCGTCACCGGACTCGGCGTCGTGAGCCCTCTCGGCGCGGACCTCGGGACGACGCTCTCGGCCCTCGCGGAGAGGCGAACGGCGATTCGGGAGCTCACGCTCTTCGATGCCCGCGGGTTCGCGCAGACCCTCGCGGCCGAGGTTCCGGACTTCGATGTCCGGCCGTTCTTTCGAACGCCGAAGGCCCTCAAGACGGCGGACCGGCGCGCCCGATTCGCCGTCGCGGCCGCCGCTCAGGCTCTCGTCCACGCCGGTCTCACCGAGGACGGCCGCGAGGAGCTCGGCGTGATCCTCGGGACGGCGGGTGGCGACCTCCGGTTTCCCGATCTCCTCCACGGGCTGCGGCGCGCCAGCACGACGGATCCTCTGGACCTCCCTCACTTCGCTTCGCAGATCCTGTCGGGGACGAACCCCCTCTGGCTGATCCTCTGCCTGCCGAACATGGTGAGCGCCCACGTGGGCATCCAGACGGGTGCCCAGGGACCCAACAACACCCTGATGGGTGACGAGGCCGCGGGTCTCGCGGCGATCGGCGAGGCGGCTCTCGTCCTCGAGAGCGGCGAGGCCCGGGCGATGCTCGCGGGCGGAGCCGAGAGTCCGGTCCACGCGCACTCCTGGGCCTCCCTTCAGCAGCAGAATCCGGGCCTGCCGTTTCCGGTGCCCGGCGAGGGCGCCGGGATCTTCCTCCTCGAGCTCGAGGCCTCCGCCCGGGCCCGAGGCGCTCGCATCCTCGCCACGCTCCTGGGCGCCGGAACGGCCGCGGACGGCGACGCGGCCAGGGCGGAGGAGCGGGCGGTACGGACCGCGCTCGACAGGGCCGGGCTCAAAGACGCCGAGACCACACGGGTTCCCCGCCTGTCCGATCGCATCGGACACCTCTTCGCGGCAGCGGGCCCCGTGGCGCTCGCGCTGGCCACGGCTGGCGCCGCGCCGGGAGCCCATATACTCGCTTCGGCCGCCTCGATCTCGGGAATGTCCTCCGCCATCGTGCTGGGTCTGCCCGGAAAGGAACCGTGAGAGAGCTGTCACCCCAGGACAGAGAGACGGTGCTCGTCATCGTCGCCGACACGCTGAGCAAGGAGCGGGACCAGCTCGCCCCTCATGCGTCGCTCGTGGACGATCTGGGTGCCGAGTCCATCGACATTCTGGACCTGGCGTTCCGTCTGGAGGCGGCCTTCGGCGTCACGATCGACGAACGCGAAATCTGGGTGGCTGCCGAGGGGCTCGGTCCTTCTTCGAGCCCGGAGGCCCTCGCTGCGGGTCTCGAGCGGATGAAGACGCGCATGCCCGGCTTCGACTGGGAGCGGTTTCCGAAGAACCCCAAGCGGTCCGACTTCGCCCGCCTCGTCACCGTACAGTCGATCGTGGACACCGTCGCCCGAGTGCTTCCCGAGGACCGTACGTCCCCGTCGTGAATCGCACCCCCGAGGCCCGTTCGGTCGTCGTGACGGGCCGGGGTGTCGTCGCGCCCGGAGCCCCCGGCGTGAGAGAGCTCTCACGCAACACGCGGGACGGCCTCTCCTTCGTCCGGGGGATCACCCGCTTCGACGCCAGCGGGTTCCCGGTGCGGATCGCGGCCGAGGTGGATGGCGTCGACGCGGCCCCTGAGGAGCGCATTCCGGCCTTCGCCGCCCTCGCTTCGGATCAGGCCGTGCTCGAGTCCGGCCTCGCGGAGCTCGACCCGGGCCGGGTCGGCGTGGTCGCGGCCTCGGGTATGGGGACGTACGGCCACGAGGAAATCTTCGGCCCGGCCCTCGCGGCGTCCCCCTCCGCCGCGGGGTCCTCCCTCGAGGGTTTCAACCGGGCGCTCCTCGCGGCGTGCCGGCCGCGGGTGCGAGAGCGAAGAACGCCCGGGTCCGTCGCCGCGTCGCTCGCAACGCGATATCGCATTACGGGCCCCGTCTCCTCGCTCATGACCGCCTGCACCGGGGGAACGCAGGCGATCGGGGACGCGCTCCGCTGGATCCGCTCGGGCCTCGCCGACGCGGTGCTCGCGGGCGGCTCGGACTCGGAGATCTACCCCATGGGTCTCGCCTCCTTCTGCCTCCTCGGCGCGCTCTCGACCCGCAACGACGCCCCGAACCGCGCGAGCCGGCCTTTCGACCGCGACCGGGACGGCTTCGTTCTCGGTGAGGGGGCGGGGTTTCTGGTGCTGGAGGCCGAGGAATCGGCCCGTGCCCGAAACGCCCGGATCCTCGGCCGCGTGCTCGGCTTCGGCGCGGCCTGTGACGCGTTCCGGGTGACGGACCCGCATCCCGAAGGCCGGGGTGCGGTGCTCGCGATGCGGCGCGCGCTCTCGTCGGCAGGTCTCGGGGAACGCGATATCGGGTACGTGAACGCTCACGGCACGGGAACCCCCGCGGGCGACCGCATCGAGGCGCTGGCCCTCCATGCGGTCTTCCCGGACGGGGTCCCGCCGACCAGCTCGACGAAGTCGATGATCG
>JAEUQS010000097.1 GCA_016789625.1 Acidobacteriota bacterium
CGGTGAGCCCCGGCGACATGCTCTATCTCACGTCGGGCGGGTACATCGCTCCGCATGGCGAGGCGGGACAGCGATTCGGATCGGAACGGTTCAAGGCGTTGCTGCGCGACATCGCCGGCTGGGATCCCGCCGCGCAGGCCGAGCGGCTGAGCTCGGTTCTCGAGGCGCACCAGGGAGAAGGGAAGCAGAGGGATGACATCACCATCATCGGCGTCCGGATCCAGGCCTGAAACATTCGCCGCGAAGGAGTCACCATGGATGGCATGAACCTCTTCGACCAGTACACCTCGATGGGCCGGGAAGGGGTCATCTTCGTCTTCCGAGGGAGCATGTCCCAGGCCCTACTCGTCAAGCTCGGCGGCATGATCCGCGAGGACCTCTTCATCGCCCCCAAGAAGCTCTCCGAGATCCGCGGCGTCTTCTCGGTCTTCGTCGAGCTGGCGCAGAACATCACGCGCTACTCGGCCGAGAAGATCTCGGAGCCCGAGGGCGGCGGCGCGGGCGGGAGCGGCATCGTGGTGGTGAGCGAGAGCGAGGACCGCTACACGGTTGCCTCCGGGAACAAGATCGACAATAGTCGGCTCGCGTTGATGGTCGAGCGGCTGAAGGCGATGAGCGGTCTGCCCACCGACGGCCTCCGCAAGCTGTATCGCGAGCAGCTCAAGCAGGCCCCGCCCGACGGCAGCGTCGGCGCCGGCCTCGGCCTCTACGACATGGCGAAAACATCCGGGGGAGGGCTCACCTACCGGGTGCACCCCATCGACGAGGAGACCTCGTTCATCGAGCTGTTCGTCGACATCAAGAAGGAAACCGAGCATGGACAGGCTTAAGATCGACGGCACCAAGTACACCCTCGAGATCGACCTCGATCCGGCGGTGGGGCGGCTGCAGTTCCGGGGGGAGTCGTATCCGGAAAACGCCCGCGCGTTCTTCGCGCCCGTCTTCACCTGGCTCGACGGCTACCTCGCGACGGGCCCCGCGAAGGTGGACCTCGAGCTGAGCCTCGACTACCTCAACACCAGCTCCACCAAGTGCCTGCTCGACATCCTCGAGGTGTTCGAGAAGTTCCGCTCCTCGGGCGGCCCCGTGAACGTCACCTGGTTCTACGCGAAGGACGACTCGGACACGCTGCTGATGGGTCAGGATCTCTCGGAGGACACGGGCCTGCCGATCCAGTTCGTGGAAAGGTAGGCTCTCGCGATGGAAGCAGTCGCCGAGCGCGACGACGTCTTCGAGAAGGAGGTGGCCGCCCTCGAGAGGGCGAAGACCGCGCTCCGGAACGAGGACCTCCCCGCCGAGGAGCGGCTCAAGGAGTTCGCGACCCTCACGCGTCACTACGAAAAGCTCCTGCGGCAGGCGACCAAGCTCACCCGCCTGGGCGACGGCTACCAGCGCAAGATGCTGCTCGCGTTCGAGGAGATCGACCGCCAGAAGAGCGAGCTCGCCGCGCTGGACAACGAGAAGAACGAGTTCCTCGGAATCGTGGCGCACGACCTCAAGAACCCGCTGAACATCATCGGCGGCTACATCGCGATGATCCTCGAGGAAGACGACATGGACGCCGCCGAGCGCGCCGGCTATCTCCGCAAGGCCGCGGAGGCCTCCCGCCGGATGCTCGAGCTGATCAGGAACCTCCTCGACGTGAACGCCATCGAGCGCGGCCAGATGGCCTTCCAGGCCGAGCCCTGCGATCTGGCGGGGTTCGCGTCGCAGGTGGTGGACGCCTACCGCCCCGCCGCGGCGGCCAAGGACCAGACCATCCACTACGCCGCGCCGCCTCAGCGCGTCGTGGCCGTGGCCGACGAGAGCATCCTCACGCAGCTCTGCGACAACCTGCTCTCGAACGCGGTGAAGTACTCGGCGCGCGGCAAGGACATCTGGGTGACCGTCTCGGCGGAGGACGACGCCGTGCTCTACGAAGTGCGGGACGAAGGGCCCGGCATCTCCGAGGACGACCAGAAGAAGCTCTTCGGGAAGTTCGCGCGGCTCTCGGCCCGCCCCACGGGCGGCGAGCACTCCACGGGCCTCGGCCTCTCGATCGTGAAGCGCCTCACCGAGGCGATGAACGGCAGCGTCGCGTGCGTGAGCCGGCTCGGCGAGGGCAGCCGCT
The DNA here is from genome assembly GCA_016789625.1 of Acidobacteriota bacterium. Taxonomy (GTDB): domain Bacteria; phylum Acidobacteriota; class Thermoanaerobaculia; order UBA5066; family UBA5066; genus JAEUQS01. Next base: position 2,111 of record JAEUQS010000097.1, read on the forward strand.
TCATCCTCCGGTTCCCGCGGTCCGCCCAGGGCTGACGACGGCGCACGTTAGAGCATCTGCTTCAGGGCTGACGCCGCGAGCGGGCGGTAGGCTGCCTGCGTGAGCGCCACCGCCTCCACTCGCCTCCGCGGCCTGCACAGCCTCGTCGGGAACACCCCGCTCCTCGCGATCGACTTCACGTTTCGCGGCAGGTCCCGGCGCATCTACGCCAAGGCCGAGCACGTCAACCTCACCGGCTCGATCAAGGACCGGATGGCGCTCCACATCCTCGAGCGGGCTTACGAGACGGGCGCCCTCCAGCCCGGCGGCACGATCATCGAGGCGACGAGCGGCAACACGGGAATCGCGTTCTCGGCCATCGGCCGAGCCCTCGGCCATCCCGTCGTGATCTTCATGCCCGACTGGATGAGCCGCGAGCGGGTGGACCTGATCCGGAGCCTCGGCGCCGAGATCCGTCCCGTGACGAAGGAGGAAGGAGGCTTCCTCGGCTCCATCGCCCGCGCCGAGGAGCTCGCCGCGCGCACGCCCGGCGCGTTTCTCCCGCGGCAGTTCTCGAACGCCGACAACGCCCTGGCTCACGAGGCCACCACGGGCGAGGAGATCTGGTGGCAGCTCCGCTACGACGGGCTCGCCCCGGACGCCTTCGTCGCCGGGGTCGGCACGGGCGGCACCGTGATGGGCGTCGGCCGGGTCCTCCGCGCGCGGCGTCCGGGCCTACGCGTTCATCCCCTCGAGCCGGCCTCCTCGCCCACGCTCAGCGTGGGTCACAAGGTCGGGAAGCACCGGATCCAGGGCATCTCCGACGAGTTCATCCCGCCCATCGTCGACCTGGCGTTCCTCGACCCTGTGGTTTCCGTCGACGACGGCGACGCGATTCTGATGGCGCAGAAGATCGCGAAGCAGCTCGGGCTCGGCGTCGGGATCTCCTCGGGCGCGAACTTCCTGGGCGCCCTGAAGGTCCTCGAGGAGATGGGCGACGGCGCCGCCGGTGACGGCGCGGTGGTGGTCACGGTCTTCTGCGACGACAACAAGAAGTACCTTTCGACCGACCTCCTGAGAGAGGAGCCGGTCGAGGCGCACTATCTCTCGTCCGAGGTCTCGCTCGAGGGCTTCACCGCGTCCGGCTGCGTCTGCCTCACGCGCTGCGACCCTTCGGAGTGCGCGGGGAAGGGCTCGGAAGTCACCGGGCCGTGCTCTCTCTTTCGCCGGCCAGCGATCGCGCGGCCGCGCGAAAGCGGCGCGCGACCGGCAGACTGAGGCCCGTCGAGAGCGTCACGCGGAGCCCGTCCCCGTCCTCCACGAGGCTCGTCACGTGCCGCGCGTTCACGAGATGCCCGCGGTGCACCCTCCGAAAAACCTCCCCGTCGAGGCGGCCCTCGAGCGCGGCGAGCGAGAGGTCCGTGGTTCCCTCCGAGCCGTCGGCCGCGTGGACGCACGTCACGTGGTCGCGCGAGACGAGAGCGACGATGTCGGAGTCGGCCAGGAGAAGCAGCCGCCGCCCGATGCGGACCGCGAGCTTGCGCAGCGCTCCGTCGCGCCGCGCGAGACGCTCCTCGAGCGCCGTGAGCCGGGCCTGCTCGGAAGACCGCGCCAGGGCCCGCTCGAGCGCCGCGCGGAAGCGCGCCTCGGTGAACGGCTTGACGAGATAGTCGCAGGCCTCCTCCTCGAACGCGGCCACGGCGAAGCGGTCGAACGCGGTCTGGAAGACGACGTGGAACGGGCGCTGGGATCCCGGGGCGGGATCCCCGGGAAGCTGCCGCAGCACGTCGAAGCCCGAGAGGCCCGGCATCGCGACGTCGAGGAAGACCACGTCGGGCGGCCGCGCGAGGAGCGCGTCCACGGCCTCGAGGCCGTTCGCGGCCTCCTCGACCTCGAGCGTCGGGTCGGCATTCGCGAGGAAGCGCACGAGGCGTTGCCGCGCGAGGGGCTCGTCGTCCACCACGAGGACGCGCCGGCTCAAGAGGTCTCCGATGCGCTGAAACGCGCGAGCGTGCGGCCCGTGGCCGAGGTCTCCAGCGTGAAGCCGTGCGCGCCCTCGCCGTAGAGGAGGTCGAGCCGCTCCCGCGTGTTCGCGAGACCCGTCCCTTCCCGAAGCGTGCGGGGCAGCGGCTCGCCGGAGTTCGAGATCTCGACGAGGACGCTCCCTCCGTTCGCGCGGCTCGCCTGCACGAGGACGTCGCCGCCCGGGAGCGCGGGGGCCACGCCGTGGCGCACCGCGTTCTCGACGAGCGTCTGGACGACGAGGCTCGGCACCTTCACGGCGGCGAGCTCGGGCGGGACGTCCACGCGCCACTTCAGCCTTTCGCCGTAGCGCACCTTCTCGAGCTCGAGATAGCGCTTCACGATCTCGAGCTCCTCGCCGAGCGGCAGGGAGCGTCCGCGCGAGGAATCGAGCAGCCGCCGATAGAGGTCCGCGAGCGCGTGCGCCATCTCCGCGGCCTCGGGGCGTCCCGATTCGGACAGCTCGGCGAGCCCGTTGAGCGCATTGAACAGGAAGTGCGGGCGCATCTGCGTCTCGAGCCCCGAGAGGCGCGCCTCCGCGAGCGCGGCGCGGGCCGCCAGCGCCTCCTCGCGCCGCCGCTGGCTCTCCGAGTGGAAGTAGAAGAGCCCGATGAACAGCGCCCCCGTCGCGACGGCGCCGCCGACCTTCGTGTCGACGGGGCCCCCGGGCGACACGAGCCACAGCCCCAGCAGGAGGCCGCAGAACGCGATGGCGACCTGCAGGAGTCGCGAGCGCGGCATGGGACCGCCGGTGCGCAGGGCGCGAGCGAAGAGCGCGCCGTACACGATCAGGAAGGAGACGAGAATCGTGAAGGCGATGACGAAGGAACGCGCGAGAACGTCGACGAGGCCTCGCAGGAGCCGGGCGGGATCGTCGTAGTCGGCGCGGGCGAGGTAGAGCCCGGCGCTGATGAGGAGCGCCCAGAAGAAGTACGGCAGGTAGCGCAGGTTCTCGAGGAGGAAGTGCCGCCATTCGCCGCGCATGCGGGATTCTGGCGCCTCTCCGGCGGGGCCGGGAGCCGTCTGGTCGCGGGAAACGCCCGTCTGGAAGGCAGACGTGGCGCGAGCCGGCCCGAGGCGCCATGGTGCGCGGCGAAGGAGAACCCCATGAAGACCTCGTTTCCCCTGGCGGCAACCGCGCTCGCCGCACTCACCCTCCTCACCGCTCCGGTGCCCGCAGCGGACCAGGGCTTCAACGCCACGCCGTCGCCCGTCGCCCTCGAGGCCATGAAGAAGGTCGACTTCCTGGCCGGCGAGTGGGAGGGCGACGCCACTGTCGACATGGGACCGCGGGGCAAGCTCGCGGTGCGTCAGACCGAGGTCGTGAAGCGGCATCTCGGCGGCCTCGCTCTGGCGATCGAGGGGCGCGGCTACACGAAGGACGCGGCGGGCGTCGAGACGCTGGCCTTCGAGGCGTACGGCACGCTGTCGTACGACCTGAACTCCGGCAAGTACCGGCTCATGGCGGTCAAGGCCCCGGGCGAGGTCGTCGACCCCGAGGTGACGATGATGGACAAAGGGTTCGTCTGGAGCTTCCCCACGAAGTACGGTCGCATGCGCTACACGCTGCGGCTCACCCCGGAGGGCCGCTGGCACGAGGTGGGCGAGATGAGCCCCGACGGCGGCACCACGTGGATGAAGACCGTGGAGATGACGTTGAAGAGGAAGTAGGCCCCGCTCACTGTGCCGGTCGCATCTGTGCGAAGCGCAGGGCCAGCCCCGTCTCCGGCTGCCATTCGACCTCCCGCGAGATCGCGATGGCCTCGCGGGGGATCACGAGCGGGACCACGAGCTCCTTCTCCGAGACGAAAGCCATCGCCTTCTGGACCGCGGCGAGCCGGGCCTCCGAGTCGGCTCCCTGGAAGCCCTCTTCCGTGAGCCGGTCCAGCTCGGGCTCGCTGATGCCCTGATAGTTGAAGTCCCCCTGCCCGCCCGGTCCGCGCGTTCGCACGAGCACCTCGAGAGCATCTCCTCCGAACAGTGTGTTGCAGACCCAGCCCAGGAGATAGAACGACGGGGCTTCCGTCTTCAGGTGCGGGAAGTACCGGCTCTTGGGCATGGCGTCCACAGTCACCGTGATTCCGGCCGCGGCGAGCTGGCGCTTCACCTCGTGGAGGATCTGGACGTCGTTCACGTAGCGGTCGCTCGGGCCGTCGAGCCGCACGGACAGCCCCTTCGGGTATCCCGCCTCCGCGAGCAGCCGGCGCGCCGCGGCGACGTCGGCCCGGGTCTCCGGGATCTCCGCGTCGTAGCCGAACACCTGGGGCGGCACGAGCTGCGTCGCCGGGAGAGCCTGCCCCGAGAGAGCGCGCCGGATCAGCTCCTTCTGGTCGATCGCCAGGCGAAAGGCCCGCCTCACCCGCAGGTCCGAGAACGGCGGTCGATCCACGCGGAAGGCGAGGAACAGCACCCTGAGGCCCGGCTCCGAAACCACCCTCACCCTCGGCTCGCGCGTGAGCCGGGCGACCTCCTCGGGGGGAATCGCGTCGGCTATCTGCGCGCGCCCGGAGAGGAGCGCGGCGATCCGCTCGGACGCCGAGGGGGTCACGCGGAGGTTCACCTCCTCGAACTTCGGAGCGGGACCGTAGAAGAACGGGTTTCGATGCAGGACGAGCTCCCTGCCCGGTGTCCAGCGCGTCAGCCCGTAGGGGCCCGAGCCGATCGCGGGAACCGGCTCGTGAGCCAGCGCCTCCTCGGGAAGGATGAACGACGACTGGAGGCTCGCCAGAAGGTGCGGCGACCGCCGGCTCGTTCGAATCGCGATGCGGTTCGGGCCGTCGACCTCGACGGTGTCGCCGGGGAGGAGGGACGTGTTCCGGAGCTTCGACGTGCGCAGCGAAGCGACGACGTCCGAGGCCCTCACGGGCGCGCCGTTCGAGAACCTCACGCCGCTCCGGAGCTGGAAGATCCAGGTGGCATCGTCGGGGTTCTCCCAGGTCTCCGCGAGAGCGGGCAGGACCCGAAGCCCCTGGTCGAAGCGCACCAGGCTGTCGAACACGTTCGCGTTGACGTCGATGGAATAGACCTCGGCCTGGTAGGGCGGGTTCGGAAAGATCCCGGTGACGTCGGCCCGCGTCGCCACGTTCAGAACCGTTCGGGCCGGAGCCACGGCCGCGCGCTTGCAGCCCGCGCAGCACGCGAGCGCGATCAGAAAGGCGAGAAACCGGCGTCCGCTCATCCGTGCCCGAGCCGGATTGTGCCCTCACGGACGGCGCGTCGCCGCGTACGGTCCCTTACGATAGGCCATGCCCGCAGGTACGCCCCGCCTGCTCGCCTGGAAGGGCGAGGTGTGGATCGGCGAATGGCGCCTCGATCCGGCGCGGACGTTGCGCATCGGCCGGAGCCGCGACTGCGAGATCTTTCTCGACGACGAGCACGTCTCGCGCGTGCATGCCGAGATCCGGCCGGTTCCCGGCGGCTGGGAGGTCGTGGACCTGGGCTCGACGGGCGGCACGCGCGTCGACGACGTGAGGACCCAGCGGCACCGGCTCCGTTCCGGCAACCGCATCCAGATCGGCGCCATCGGCCTCCTCGCGCAGGACCTCGACCCGGCGCCCGCAAGGCCGCCGGGACGGCCAGCCCCGCCGCCGGGGCGCGCGGGCATCGCCCTCGCTCTCGTCGCGAGCCTTCTCGTCCTCGCCACCGCGGGGTTCCTGCTCTTCCGGATGCGCGAGCGCCTCGTGCCGGTCGCGCTGCGTACCCGACCTGCGGCCCCTCCCATCCCTGTCGCGGATCGGCCGCCCGGCGCTTTCGCCGAATCGGCGATCCGCGCGCTGCTCAGCCCGTCGCCCGACGGGGCGCCGCTCCTCACCGCGCTCGGCACGTTCACGACGACTGTAAAGGGCGGGCGGCTCGAGACCCCGCTCGTGACGATCGAGCTCCCCGCGGGCGGCCTGCCGGACGGCAGCAAGGTCACCGTGTCACGCGTCGACGCGGCGCCCCCCGCGATGCGCGCGAGCCTGCCCGTCGAGAAATGGGGAAAGCACGCGCCGATCTCGGCGATCTTCGACGTCGACACGGGGGGACGGGCATTGACGCAGCCGGCCACTGTCTCCGTCCCCGTCGCGAACGCGGCCGGTCTCGAAGGGTTCACCGTCCAGACCTGGGATCCGAAGACCGGCGCCTGGGACTCCTTTCCCGCGCGCTACGACGCGGGCACCGGCCGCGTCTCGGCGAACGTGAAGCACTTCAGCCTCGTCATCGTCATCGCGCTCGTCGGGGGAGCCCTCGCCGGCGAGCGGTGGATCGACTACGAGTACAGCAAGGCCGCCGCCTGCGTCGACTCGACGCGTGGGCTGTTCACGGTCTGCTGGCGGCCCGGCATCGGCGGCGGGACGCGGAGCTACGTGACGCCCGGAGAGCACGGGCCCGAATCGGTCCCCGTGCCGGAGACGGTCGCCGAGGTCGCGACCGCGCTCGAGAGGGCCCACGAGACCTACGCGGCCGCGAGCCTGAAGGTGCCCGAGCCGAAGACCTGGATCTACCTGCGGCCGTTCTCCGCCTATGCGGAGTTCAACGCGCCCGCCCTGATCGGCAGCCCGTACATCCTCGTCGACCAGGCCTCCACGCCGCTCCTCGCTCAGGCCAGCGCGGCCCACGAGTACTTCCACTACGTGCAGCACCTCTACATGAAAGGCAAGACCTCCCCGTGGTGGCGCGAGGCCTC
>JAEUQS010000882.1 GCA_016789625.1 Acidobacteriota bacterium
GAGGGCGGCACGGTGAAGCCCGAGGACCTCCCCACCGAGATCCGGCTCCGGACGGCCCCTTCCGCCCGGCCGTACGGCTTCGAGATCCCGCCCGAGGGCATCGACATCGAGGAGCTCGAACGGCAGCTCATCGTCCAGGCGATGGAGAAATCGACCTGGGTCATCGCCAAAGGCGCCCGGCTCCTGGGACTGACCTATCGAACGCTGCAATACCGGCTCGAGAAGTTCGGCATCAAGAAACCGGGCGCCGACTAAACCGGGCACCCACCGGATCCGTAGTTACACCGGATGGACGGCCGGCTGCACTTTTTGCGCAAGGGAACGGGCCCGGGCCGCTCGAAAAGCGGGTCCGGCGCGGGCACGGCCTGTGCTTTGCGCCCATCGAGCCCGAGCTTGCGCGCCTTCACCCTCCCCCTCCTGCTCCTCCTCGTGAGCTTCTCGGTCACGGCCCAGACGGCCGCGACGCCGAACCCCGAACGCACGTTCGTGGGCGAGGTGCTGGAGGTCGACGCCGCCCGCTCCCTGGTCACGGTGGGGGAATCGATCGAGGCGAGCGCCCCGAACACGCCCGCCAAGAAGCGCGAGAGGCTCGTCCTCACCGTCGACGGCTCGACGCAGGTGCTGCGCGGAAAGAAGCCCGCGACCGTCGCCGAGATCCGGCCCAAGGACCACGCCGTCGTCCGCTACGTGAAGACCGCGCAGGGCCTCCGCGCGACCTCGATGCGGGTCGCCGAGGGGAGCACCCCCACGCCCATGCCCATGCCCATCGTTCAGTAGCGGGGAGTCCGCGGAAGCGGCCCCGGCGTACTATCGACGCATGGCTCTTCCCGACGCTTCCGTGATTTCTCCCGGAGGTCCTCCCAGGCCCATCCGGGAGGTCCTCGCCGAGAGCGCGACCCCGACTCTTCTGGCGTTCTTCAAGACGTCCTGCCCCACCTGCAAGCTGGCCTGGCCCTACGTGCAGGCGGTGCACACCGCCTATGGCGGCCGCGCGGTGAGGGTCGTCGGCGTCTCGCAGGACGACGAGCCCAAGAGCCGCGAGTTCTTCGCGAGCTTCGGCCCGGCCACGTTCGACCTCGCGCTGGATCCCTCGCCGGCCTATGCCGCCTCGAACGCGGCCGACGTGGAGTCGGTCCCGCTGCTCGTCCTCCTCGACCGGGACGGCACGGAGCTGGCCCGCTTCGCGGGCTGGCAGCGCAAGGCCCTCGAGGAGATGGGCGCGCTCCTCGCCACGAAGGCGGGGGTTCCCCCCGTCGCCCTCATCGCCGAGGACGATCCCGTCCCTTCCTGGAAAGCCGGGTGAATGGGTCGCAACCGCTGACGGTTCGTCGGCGTTCATGAGCTGCTGAGAGAGAGACGAACATGTACAGAGCCTCGACGCTCGGGGACCTCCAGGAAGCCGGCTACCGTCCCCGCTCCGTGCGGGACGAGCTGCGCGAGAACCTCATCGCGAAGAAGCGCGCGGGGGAGAACCCGTTTCCGGGCATCCACGGCTACGAGCGCACGGTGCTCCCGGCGCTCGAGAACGCGATCCTCGCGCGGCACGACATCATCCTGCTGGGCCTTCGCGGACAGGCCAAGACCCGCCTCCTGAGGTCCCTCGTGAACCTCCTCGACGAGGAGCTTCCGGTGATCGTCGGCTCCGAGCTCAACGAGTCGCCCTACGCGCCCTTCACGGGCTACGCGCGGCGCATCGCCGCGAGCGCCGGCGTGGACCTGCCCGTGCACTGGCTGCCGCGGGCGGAGCGCTACCGCGAGAAGCTCGCGACACCCGACGTGACGATCGCCGACCTCATCGGCGACATCGACCCGGTGAAGGCCGCGACGCTGAAGAAGAGCTTCGGCGACGAAGAGGTCATCCACTACGGGATCATTCCGCGCACGAACCGCGGCATCTTCGCGATCAACGAGCTGCCCGACCTCCAGCCCCGCATCCAGGTGGGCCTCCTGAACATCCTCGAGGAGCGGGACCTCCAGATCCGCGGGTTCCCCCTGCGCATCCCGCTCGACATCCTCATGGTGTTCAGCGCGAACCCCGAGGACTACACGAACCGCGGCAACATCATCACGCCGCTCAAGGACCGCATCTCCTCGCAGATCCTCACGCACTACCCGCAGACGATCGCGACGGCCCGCACCATCACGGATCAGGAGGCCTGGAGCGACCGCGAGCTCGCGGACACCACGGTCCTTCTCGGCGAGGAGATCAAGGACCTCATCGAGGAGATCGGCTTCGTGGCGCGAAGGAGCGAGCTCGTCGATCAGTCGTCGGGCGTCTCGGCCCGCATGCCCATCGCGGCCCGCGAGCTCCTCGTCTCGAACATGGAGCGCCGGGCCATCAAGACCGGGGACAAGATCGTCGGCCCGCGGCTCGTCGACCTCTTCGCCGCGCTGCCCGCCATCACGGGCAAGGTGGAGATGGTCTTCGAGGGCGAGCAGCAGGGCGCCGAGATCGTGGCCAAGAAGCTCATCGGCGACGCCGTGAAGAGCCTCTTCGAGAAGAAGTTCCCGCCCATCGAAGGTCCCCGGAGCCGCGGCGAGAAGGCCCGCCGCAGGCCCGAGCCCGAGGACGACGAGACGAACCCGTTCGACCGCTTCGCCGAGCAGCGCGAGCAGCAGCGGCAGAAGAACCCGCCTCCGCTGCAGCCCGGCCCCTACGACGGCATCGTGAGCTGGTTCGCCAAGGACCGGAAGGCCGTCCTTTCCGACGACACGCCGTTCGCCGAGCATCTGAAGACGCTCGAGAGCGTCACGGGTCTCTCGGACCTCGTGCTCGCCCACACGGCTCCGCGCGACCACTACGAGCGGGCGTTCCTCATGGAGCTCGTCCTCGAGGGGCTCGTGCAGCACCTGCGCATCGCCCGCGAGGATCTCGACTCGACGCTCACCTATGCGGAGATCGCGAAGTTCAATCTGATGAAGAGCCGGGGTTAGCCCGGACCTCGCTCGAGAGGCGGTTCCCGGACCGAGAAGAGCCGGGGCTGATGACACAGACGCACGTCGCGAGGTAGCGCCCTCGCGTCGTGCGGGCGAGGTTCGCGTCGGGGTACGCGAACCTCGCGATTTCCTCACAGTCCGCTGGCCGGCGCTTCGGGTCGACGACGAGGAGCGCACCGGCAGACGGCTTCTCGCCTTCCAGCGGCCGCGCGTCCGGCAGGAAACGCTGCGCGTGAACGGTCAGCTCCTCCTCGAAGTACACGGGCCGTTCGGGACGGAGCGCCACGAATCGGAACGCCGCGACCGGCGGACTGTCCTGGGCCGAAACGGCCACGATCGGCCCGACGGCGTGACCCGCGACCCACGTGAGAAGCGCTCCGCCGAGCGCGGGCCGGAGCCAGCGGACCTCGAGCGCGTCGAGGCCGATCGCGATGAGGAGGCACGGCCACGCGAGGAAGGCGACGGCGTAGCGCGGCGCCGTCTGCGCGTTCAG
>JAEUQS010000004.1 GCA_016789625.1 Acidobacteriota bacterium
CGGGCGGGGCGAGGGCGCCGGGGGGCCCCCTCCCGGGAACGTCGAGGGACGCGCACCGCGTGACCGTGCCCATGCGGAGACGGTTCCGCGCGTCCATCGCCGAGCGAGCCGAATCATCTCCGACGGACGGCGAGCGCTTCCCGGGAGGGGGCCCCCCGGCGCCCTCGCCGTGTCATCCGGTCCGAAGACCTGGAATCAGGCCGTCAGGTGCGGATTGAGAGAGACGGCTTTGTTGAGCGCCTCGACCGCGTTCTCGAACTTCTTGAGGCCCTCGTACGAGACCTTCATCGCGTACCACGCCTCGGCGTAGTCCGGACGGATCTCGACGGCCTTCTTGAGATTCCGGAGCGCTTCTTCCCAGCTCTGCCCCTTGTTTGCAGCGAATCCGAGGCCGTAATACGCGTCCGGCCGGTTGGGATCGGTCGAGAGCGCGGTGCGGAACGCCCCGAGGGCCTCGGAGGTCTTGCCCTCGTCGAGGTACGCGAAGCCCCTCGCGATGAACGCATCCGGGCTCTTGGGGTCGATGTCGATGGCCTTCTCGAACGCGATCTGCGCGTCCCGGAACTTCTTCATCTTGGCCCAGGCGAGGATCGCCGTCGCCGGGACCTCGGGCGACCGCGGGAAGCGCTTCGCCGAAGCCTGCGTCGTCTCCACGGCCTTCTGGTAATCGCCGGACTCGATGAGCGCCCGCGCCGTCTTGAGGTGGATGTCGAGGTCCCCGGGCGTCGCCGCCATCGCGAGGAGGAGCGGCTTCACCGAGGCCGCGTAATCGCCCGACGCGAAATAGGCCATCCCCAGCTTCTTGTGGACGGGAGAATCTTCCTTCGCGGTCTTGGCCGCCGTGCGGAACGCCTCGACGGCCCGCTTGGAACGGCCCGTGAGCCGCATGAGATCGCCGAGGTTCTCCCAGAGGAGCGCGTCCGACGAAACCCGGGAGGCCTGCCGGAGGCGCAGCTCGGCCCGCTTGGCGTCGCCCCGCTGGAAGTCCATGAGGGCCAGCATGTGGAGGATGTTGGAATCGTCGAGCTGGCTCTGCTCGGAGAAGCTCTCGACCTCTTTCACGAGCCGCTTGGCCTCGTCCGAGAGGTGCTTGCTCGACGTGAGGTTCTCGAGGCGATCGGGCCAGCCGTCCTGCGTGAGACGCTGCTTGAGGACCTCGAACGTGTCCCGCGCCTTCTTGGCGAAGAACGCTCTCTGGGAGGTCTGGTCGCTCTTGCGGCTCTCGAGCTGCTTCTTGAGGTCGGACTCGAGGCTCCGGATCTTCTCGGCCAGCTCCTGGCTGACCGCCTCGATCTCGGGGATGCGCGCCTCCGCCTTCTCGGCGCGCTCGCGTTCGCGCGCGACCTCCGCTTCGAGATCGCTCTTCTCCTGAAGGAGGGTCGAGATCTGGGGCTCGAGACGCTTCCGGGTCTCGAGCAGCTCACGCTTGACCTTCGAGAGGGCCGAGAACCCGTACCCAGCCGCGAGGACCGCGACCACGGCGACGGCGATGGCGATTCCCAATGTGCAGCCTCCGGAATGGGGATTCGAAAAGAGGGAACGTCGAGTCTACCTCCGGCCGACGAGGGGGAGGAACGTGAAATCTCCGCTGGGAGGCAGCGCCTCGAGGCCGGTGAGGCGCGAGTCGTGCACCGCGACGACCCGCGACGTGAAGAGGGAGATGTACGGGAGATCCTGGGCAACCCGCTGCTGGAGCCTCACGTAGAGCGGACGGCGAAGAGCCGGGTCGAGCGCCCTCCGCGCGTCGTCGATGAGCTGGTCGGCCTCGGGGTTCGTGTAGAAGCCGCGGTTCGCGCCTTTGGGCGGGATCGCCGAAGAGAGAAAGACGTCGTGGTAGTGGTCGGGGTCGTCGATGCCCTGCCAGCGCAGCGAGAAGACCTGGAACGCGCCCTTCCTCACGTCCTCGAAGAACGTCGCGAAGTCGTTCGACCGGAGCGTGCACTCGACGCCGATCTCCCGCCACTGCTCCGCGATGGCCGTGGCCTGGAGGATCGAGGTCTCGTCGGTCGAGGTCTTGTACGCGATCGAGAGGCGGGGCGACCCGCCGGGCTTCTCGGGGTAACCGGCGGCGTCGAGAAGGCGCCGGGCTTCCGCGAGGTCCCGCCGGAGCGGAGGGAGCTCTTCTGCCGTGGCGCGCGCCCAGGTGCCGGGAGGAACGAGCGTCTCGGAGGGCACCACGGTGTCGCGGAACAGCCCGTGCGCGAGGGCCTCACGGTCCAGCGCGAGCGCGAGAGCCCGGCGGACCCGCACGTCGCCGAGGACGGGGTCGCGCAGGTTGAAGCACAGGTAGAAGTAGGTCGAGCCGGGGCCCACGTTCACGGTGAGGCCCGGGCTTTTCGCGAGGCGCGGCAGGAGATCGGGGGGCAGGCTGTTGATCGCGAGATGCAGGCTGCCGCGCAGGAGCTCGAGGGCCCGCGTGGTGGAGTCCGGGACGACCTTGTAGACGAGCTTCGGGAGCCGGGCCCGGCCCTCGTGGAAGCCCTCCCAGGCCTCGAACACGTAGGCCTCGTCGGGCCGGGCGGATACGAGGCGATACGGTCCCGCGCCGATCGGCCTGGCGCGCGCGTCCTCGGTCTTCGTGCCCTCGGGCAGGATGCCCAGGAGGAGCTGCAGCGGGAAGGACGCGTACGGCGTCTTCAGGTGGAACACCACGTCGCGCGGCGAGGGCGTCTCGATGCGCTCGACGATGCGGAGAGCCTCCTTCTTGCCGCTCGCGAAGCCCTCGGCGAGGAGGCTCTCGAAGGTGAACTTCACGTCGGCGCTCGTGAGCTTCCGCCCGTCGTGGAACGAGAGCCCGTCGCGCAGCCGGAACCTCCAGACCGAGCCGTCCTCGGTGTCCATCGTCTCGGCGAGGGACGGAACGTAAGTGCCTCCGGGCCCCTTTTTCACCAGAGCCGCATAGAGCGCCTGATGGACGCGCCAGGAGTTCTGGTCCTGTCCCACGCGCGGGTCGAGGTTGA
>JAEUQS010000007.1 GCA_016789625.1 Acidobacteriota bacterium
GAACCCCGACGAGCTGTCGACCACGGAAAACCACCCCAGCTGGACGCACATGTACCTGATGCTCATGGCCGCGCAGATCGGCTTCGCGCTGGCCTACGTGCTGTGAGGAGGGAACCCTCTATTCCTCGAAAGGATCCTTGCCGATGTTCTCGATGATCCTGTCGAGGCGGTACTGACTCGGCCCGAAGGAAACCTTGATCTCCCCGTTCTCGAACTGCACGTCGCGTACGTCGATGAAGAGCTCCGGGGGCAGCACCGGGTTGAGGTCCACGACGACGATCCCCTCGTCGGGGTAGTAGAAGGCCCGCCCCGGATAGCGCTCCACGACCCGCTTGATCACGAACCCGAGCGAGATGAACCCGAACGCCTTCATCTTCTCGATGTGGAAGCCCAGGAAACCGTCCTTCAGTCGCGGGGTCGTCACGAGGCCCTTGAGCGGAACCCTCACGCCCTTCTTCACGAGCACGTGGACCCGGAGCTCGCCGTCCTCGGGCTCGATGCCGATGTCCTCGATCTCCGGAATGCCGGCCGTCGCGCGGCGCAGGATCACGTTGACGGTGTTGGCGTCGATCGTGACGACGAGGCCGTCCCACCGGAGCGCCAGGGACGGCAGATCGACGTTCGGCCGGGTGTCTGTGTCTGTGCGGACCAAAGTCACGCCATCATGGTAACGCGACGGATCGAATCCCTACTCGATCCACACCCGGACGCGGCCGTTGCGGTCCTTGACGTCCACGAGGTCGCCCTTCGTGGCCGTGGCCAGCTCGTCGACCAGCGTGTCGGCGTCGAGGCCGCGGTCCTTCGAGAGAATCGAGCGCACGATGCTCAGGGGCACGCGCATCGTCACGCTGTCGTCGTCGTCGGGATGCTCCTTGAGCTCGATCTTGAGGAGCTGCTCTTCCTTCGTGAACGTCACGTTCGAGCCGTCCAGCTCCCGCGTCACGGGAGCCTTGGTCTCCTCGAGGGTCGCCAGGATCTCGCGGAGCTCCTCGGCCTCCACGTGGTGGCGGAACTCGCGGCTCACCTCCCGCTCGACCTGACCCAGAGTCGCGAGGCGGAGCGTTCCGCCCACGATGCCGAACGGGATGGCCAGCGAGATGCGCGTGTCGTCTCCGTCGTTCTCCTCGACCTGCATGCGCACGAACCGGGGCGGATTCGCGCTGCCGCGCACGTAGCCGGGCCGGAGGAACGCCCAGAACACGAGGAAGATGCAAAAGAGGGCGACGGCGTTGACGATGTCGCGAGCTGCCTTCATGACCAGCCTTTCGGGAATCGGTGCCCTGCGGGAACGAATGGCGGCGGAGCGAGGTCCAACCCCGGGGGCACGATTCAACCCCAGAAACGGTCGTTCCGGGGGAAAGGTTCCCGGAACAGAATGAGGGAAGAGAGGGCGGCATGACGTTCGGGCTGGAGCTGGGCCTCGTGGCCCTCACGGGCCTCCTGGGCGCCTGGGGCCTCTCCCCGCGCCGGGCGGCGCTGCTGGCCCTCCGCGGAGCCCGGAGCGCGGGTGTGGCGGGTTCTCCCGAGCCGGTCCTCCGCTTCGAGCGGCTGCCCACCCGGACGCTCGTCGGCGTGTTCCTGGGGGCCCGGGTGTTCGTCCACGCCGGGATGGGCGCCGTCTCCGGAGAGCTGGGTCTCAACCTGCTCGACGCGGCCTCCCCCGGTCCGGCCCTCGCGAACGCGCTGTCGGCTCTCTTCGCGCTCGCCGCGCTGCCGTGGGTTTTCGCCCGCGGGGCCGAAGCGTCCACCGACCGGCTCCTCTCGGGCGGCATCGAGGGCGCGAAGAGGATGATGCGCGACGACTCCCCCTGGCCTCCGGCCGTGAGCCGCTTCGTGCTCGCGCTCCTCCTGGGCGGCTTCGACGGCTTTCGCCCTCCGGCCCTCGTGATCGCGTTCGTGGCCCTGGCCTTCGCGTCGGGCGGGGTGGACCTCGGAGCGATCTACGTGTTCGCGGCGTCTGCGGCCACGCTGCCGCCGCTCCTCGCGTCCGTGTACGGCAAGTCGTCGAAGGGGCTCGAACGGCTGGGTCCACCGCTCGGCGCGGCCCTCATCGCCGGGCTCGCCGTGTGGCGGATGGCTACGGCGTTCTCGCGGGGCTGAGGGACTACGACTCCTGCTTTGCCGCCGCCTTGCGGATCCAGGCCGCGAGCTGCTTGCGCACTTCCGGGGATTCCCAGCGCATCGCCCCCTGCACGAGCGTGACGATGGTGCCGTCGGGGGAGATCACGTAGGTCTCGGGGAACTTCAGCGTGCCGAAGCGCCCCGCGGCCTCGCGCTTGGCGTCGAGGAGCACGGGCAGATCGGAGCCGCCGTGCTTCTCGAGAAACGCGTTGACGATGTCGAAGGAGTCGTCCACCGAAACGGTCACCAGCTGAACGTTCGGATCCCCGGCCAGCTCCCTGGCGTAAGCCACGAGCCCGGGCATCTCGTCCACGCAGGGTGGGCACCACGTCGCCCAGAAATGGAGCACCACGGTCTTGCCCTTGAGGGCCGTGAGGTCCACCTTCGTGCCGTCTTTCGCGGTCACCGTGACGGCGCCCAGCGATTCGGCCAGCGGCACGAGCCGCGGGACCGGGGGATTCGGGCTCAGGGAATTGCGCGAGAGGACGCCCGCGCCCACGGCGGCGGCCGTCAGGACGACGAGCGCGAGGATTCTCGAGCGGGAGAGCCAGGGTTTCATGCGGCCTCCCGGCAGACCGTGCGGACGGCGCAGCGCTCACAGTCGCGGCGACCGTCGCCGCGGAGACACAGGGCCAGGATGCCGAGACGGGAAAGAGCCCAGTCGTAGCCCACGGGATCCTCCGGTGAGATGAGTTTGAGCCAGGCCGTCGCCTCGCGTGACGCGGTGAGATCGGCCGTGGGGCGCAGGGTGAGCCCCAGATAGGTCGCGATCCGGTGAACGTGCGTGTCGAGCGGCAGCAGGAGCCGCGCGGGGGTGAAGAGGCCGCCCGTGAACAAGCCGAGATCCACGTCCTCGCTGCGAACCATCCAGCGCAGGAAGAGGTGCGCGCGCTTGCAGGCCGTGCCCGCGGACGGGGACGGCAGGAGGAACCTCACGCCATGGCTGTGCGGCTCCGCGATCTCCGCCCGCAGGAGGGCGTGAAAGGAATCGAGCGCGAGGACGAAGTCGTCTCCGCCTGGGTCGCCCTTCGCGAACGCCTCCCGCAGCGAGCCGTGCGCGCGGCGGACCCGTGCGATCGCCGAGAGCACGGCCTCGAGATCGGGCTGCCGCACCCAGCGGTGGACGAACCCCTCGAGGAGGGGCAGCGGAGTGCCGTCCCAGGCTTCGAGGAAGCGCGCCGGCGAGGGTCCGAGAGCCGCGACCACCCGCTCGAGCGAGGTCTTGATCGAAGCCACCCGGCCGAAGGCCAGGGCCGAGGCGAGGAGCGCGACGACCTCCCGGTCCTCGGGACTGCCGTAGCGGTGGGGGAAGAGCAGAGGATCGCTGTCGAGGCGTTGCCCGCTCCACTCGGCCTTCAGGGCCGCGAGGCGCGGACCCAGCAGCGCGAGGTTCGGGCGCCGTTTCACGTTCGCATGCTAGTCGCCCGCCTTTGAAATTCGCGCCATAAAGTTCGGAGCGCCGCAGGGCCAGATGCAAGGCGCCGCGCCGCGCGCTGAAGTTGGCTCTTCGCGAAGGCGCGGCAACAAAGCAGATGACCCTGCGCCGCCCGAACCCGTTGGGCGCCTGGTGGTTGCGGCCGATCTCGGCGTTGCACCTCCCGCGGCGGAGAGCCCACTCCAGCCTTGGTCGGTGCGCCTTGATATCGGCCGCAAGCACCGGGCGCTTTATGGCGCGAATTTCAAAGACGGGCGACTAGCAACTGGCAAAGAACTTGACCCGGGCGCGCTACCATCCCGCTACGTGAAAGAACCGACACTTCCCGGCAAGACGGAGGGCCGTCCCGAGAAAGCGTCAGGCAACAAGACGATTCTCGTGGGCGTCTTCGGGCGCGAGGGCCGTAGCGTCGCCGAGGACCATCTCGAGGAGCTCGCCCGGCTGGTCGAGACTGCGGGTGGCGTGGTCGTGGGCCGCGCGCTCCAGGAGCGCCGCACGCCGGATCCCGCGACGTTCGTGGGCAAGGGCAAGGTGACCGAGCTCGCCGAGCTGGCGGAGGCTCAGGGGGCCGGCTGGATCGTGTTCGACGACGAGCTGTCGCCCTCGCAGGCGCGGAACCTCGACAAGGTCCTGCCCACGAAGGTGCTGGACCGGCCCGGCGTGATCCTCGAGATCTTCGCGAGCCGCGCGCGCTCGCGGGAGGCCATGACCCAGGTCGAGCTGGCGCGGCTGGAATACCTCCTGCCGCGCCTCTCGGGGGCCACGTCGGGCCTCGCGCAGCAGCGCGGCGGCGGCGCCTTCCGCGGAGGCTCGGGCGAACGGCAGATCGAGCTCGACCGGCGCAAGGTGCGCGACCGCATCTCGGGCCTCAAGGACGATCTGAAGAAGATCGAGAAGAGCCGAAAGGTGCGCCGGCGCTCGCTCGCGAAGGTCGCGACCGTCTCCCTCGTGGGCTACACGAACGCGGGCAAGACGACGCTCTTCAACCGGCTGACGTCCTCGAAGGAGTTCGCCGAGGACCGCCTCTTCGCGACGCTGGATCCCCGGCACGCGCGCCTCCACGGCGTCGACGGCCGCGCGATCGTGCTCTCGGACACCGTCGGCTTCATCCGCAAGCTGCCGCACACACTCGTGGCGTCGTTCAAGGCGACTCTCCTCGAGGTGCAGGAGGCCGACCTCGTCATCCACGTGGTGGACGCGTCGTCGCTCGCCGCCGACGAGCAGCGCGCGGTGGCCGAGGAGGTCCTCGCGGAGTTCGAGGTGCCGAAGGAGCGCGTGCTCCTCGTGTACAACAAGGTCGATCGGCCCGGCGTCACGGCCGACCCGGCGGCGATCGCCATCTCCGCGAAGTCGGGGGAGGGGCTCGACGTGCTGCGCAAGGCGATCGTGACGCGCCTCGAGACGCTCGGGGTCGCGGTGCCGCGGTACGGCTCGGCGGCCCTCGAGAGAATGTCCGAGGGGGAGCCGGGAGAACCCTGATGTCCGCGTCCACGACACCGCCCGCCATCTCGCTCCCTCCGCGGTACGAGCTTCGGTCGGCGCTGTCGTCGACGGTGCTCGCGGTTTTCGACCGCGAAGCGGGGGAGCGCGCGGTCTTCAAGCTCGCCGCCGGGGCGACCGAGGAGGATCTCCTCCAGCTGCGCCGCGAGTTCCGTCTGCTGGCCGCCCTCGATCACCCGTCGATCGTGAAAGCGCGGGACTTCGGCGTCCTGCCTTCGGGCGTCGCCTTCTTCACGATGGACGAAGTGCCGGGGCCCGACCTCGCGACGTTCGCGAAGGGCCACGCGCTCCTCGAGAACCTCTCGGCCCTCGTCGACGTCGCGCACGCGCTCGACTACGTTCACGCGCGCGGGCTCGTGCACGGCGACGTCAAGCCCACGAACGTGCGCGTCTCGGGCGAGCGGGCGTTCCTTCTCGACTTCGGTCTCGCCATCCAGCGCGGCGAGGAGGCCGAGGGCATCCGCGGCACGCCGAGCTACGTGGCCCCCGAGGTTCTGCGCGGCGCGCGGCCCGACCGAAGGGCCGATCTGTACTCCCTGGGCATGACGTTCTACGAGGCGCTCACGGGCGTCCTCCCCACGTCGGGCCGCGACCTCGCGGGCGTGCTCCGCTTCCACCTCGAGGAGGACGTCCCCGTCGCCTCGCGCGTCGCGCCCGCCATTCCCGGCAAGCTCGACCGGATCCTCGCGCACCTCCTCGAGAAGGAGCCGGGGATGCGGTATCCCTCGGCGCGCCGCCTCCTCGAGGAGCTGGGCCTCGAGTTCGGGCTCGTGCGCGGCGCGACCGTCGACGCGCGCCCGGAGCTGCTGACGCCGCCTTTCACCGGCCGCGCCGACCTCCTCTCGCGTTTCTCTCAGGCCCTCCGCGAGGCCAAGGAAGGCCTCGGACGCACCATCCTCGTGACGGGCGCCGAGGGCTCCGGAAAGTCCCGGCTCCTCGCCGAGTGGCGCGCTCTCGCGCAGCTCGAGGGGGCGCTCGTCGTCGAGGGCCGTGCCCGCGCCGAGGACGAGACGCCCTACCGGCCCATCCTCGACGTCCTCTCGGCCATGACGCGCCGCGGCGGGTCGGCGGGAGCCGGCGCGCGCGCGGCTCTGGCTCGCGCGGCCCGCCTCGCGGCCACGCAGGTCGAGGACCTTCCCATCTCGCGGCTCACCGACGAGCGCAGCCGCCTCGCGCTCTTCGAGGACGTCCTCAACGCGTTCGAAGGAACGCGCGCCGCGGAGAACGAGACGCGTCCCCTCGTCGTCCTCCTCGACGACGTCCATTTCGCCGATCGCGCGACGCAGCAGCTCCTCGCGTATCTCGCGAAAGCCGTCGAGACGCACCGGATCGTGCTCGCGGGCACGGCCGCGACGCAGGCCACCGCCGCCGAGGAAGACGAGGACATTCCCACGGTGGGGGCCCCGCCGGGGCCGCTCTCGGACTTCAGCCCGCGTCCCTGGCCGCTCGCTCCTCTCACCGAGCTCGAGACGGCGGCGGCCATCGGGGGCGCGCTCGGCGAGGGCGAGGTGCCGCCGGATCTCTCCAAGACGCTGCACCTCGAGAGCCAGGGTCTGCCCGGGCCTTTGACGCGCATCCTGTCCTCGTGGGTCGAGGCCCGCGTGCTCGTGCTCTCCGAAGGGCACGTCACGGTGGACGAGGTCCGCCGGCGGAAGCTCCTCGCGCAGGGCACCGCCGCGGAGCGCCTCGAAGGCACGTTGAAATCGATATCGCCTTCCGCGCGGGAGCTCCTCGGAAGGCTTTCGGTGATTCCCACCGACCTCTCTTTCGAGCTGGCCCGCCGCCTCGCGTCCCCCGAAGCCGAGGGCGCGGTGCACACGGGAGACCACATGGATTCCGTCTCGGAGGCGCTCACGCTCCTCACCGCCGCGGGGCTCCTCGTCCTGCGCGATCGCGGGGGCGAGGCCGAGTACGAGTTCGTGTCGCCCAGGACCCGCGAGCTCGTCGCCGCGACGCTGGCCGAGGACGAGAAGCGGCGCCTCCACGACATCGCGGCCGCGTACTTCGAGTCGCGTCTCGGGGCCCGGCCCGACTTCATCTCGCCCGCCGCGACCCACGCGCTCCGCGGCTCGGATCCCGACCGCGGAATCCGGCTCGGGCTCGCGGCCGCGGCTCAGGCCGAGCGCCTCTTCGCCTACGACCCGGCCGCCGCCTTCTACGCCGGGGTGCTGGAGTTCCTCGACATCCTCGGGCACGACGCCGAGAAGTCGCTGGTGAGAGAGCGGCTCGGCGACGTGCACTTCCGGGCCGGCAACTGGCGCCGCGCGCTTTCGGCGTACCATTTCCTGCTCAAGGAGCTGGGCGCGCGCACGGCTGCAGCGCCGGGCCGGGACGCCGAGGCGCGCCGTCGCGCGGCGCTCCTG
>JAEUQS010000017.1 GCA_016789625.1 Acidobacteriota bacterium
GCGAAGCTCGGATGGTCCTCGGTGTCGAACAGGGCCGACGTCGGGTCGACCTCTTCGGAGTAGATGTGCCTGAGCACGTCCTCCGCGGCCGGCTGGGGCTTCAGGGCGGCCGCGTCGGAAGCGGCGTTCACCTCGGCATCCCACTCCGCCTTGAGGGTCGTCACCTTCTCGGCGGTGAGGACGCCCTCGGCCACGAGAAAGCGCTCCATGCGGGCGATGGGATCGCGTTCGGCCTCCTCGCGCCGCTCGGCCTCGGGGCGGTAGAGCTTCTCGTCGTCGGAGAGAGAGTGCGAGTAGGGCCGCGTCACATGAGCGTGCACGAGCGCGGGACCGCGCCGGTCGCGGCAGTAAGCGACCGCGTACTTGAACGCGTCATACGAGCCCAGGTAGTCGCAGCCGTCGGTCTCGGTGATGAAGAGGCCGGGGTAGCCGCGTACGAGCTTGGAGATGGAGCCGCCCGGCGTGTTCACCTCGACGGGGACGGAAATGGCGTAGCCGTTGTCCTCGACCACGAAGAGGACCGGAAGCTTCTGCGTCGTGGCGTAGTTGAGCGCTTCCCAGAACTCTCCTTCTGAGGTCGACCCGTCGCCGATCGTCACGACCGTGACCTCGTCGCTCGCGAACCCGGAGGTCGTGTCGAGGAACGAGCGCGACTCGGGCCGCGCGAGGAAGCGCCCGGCCTCGGCCGCGCCGACGCCCGGCAGGCACTCGGAGCCCGTGGGCGACGACGTGGTGAAGATGCGGAGCTTCGGGTGCGACCAGTGCGACGGCATCTGCCGGCCCGCGGAGGACGGCGCGTCCACGGCGCCCACCGCATCCAGGAACATCTCGTAGGGCGTCATCCCGAGCGCGAGGCAGATGGCCCGATCCCGGTAATAGCCGAAGAACCAGTCCTTCCCGGGCACGAGGTGCGCGGCCAGGGCGACCTGGGCCGCCTCGTGCCCCGCGCCGCTGATCTGGAAGAAGATCCGGTTCTGGCGTTTGAGCTGGATCTCCTTGTCGTCGATGCGGCGGGAGACGTACATGGTCTTGAACGCCGCGACCAGAGCCTCGGGGGCGAGGCCGTGCCAGCGTTCGGTTCCGGGGGCGAGTTCGGTGACGGGCATGAAAATCATCTCTCCAAAAACCGGATCCCGCCCGAGGGGGCGGGAAGCCCGCGGAGGTTATCAGAGGGGTTTCGGCTCGTCGGGCAGTCCTGCCGGACTGCCGGGGGAGCCCCGTTCCCGTTCCGAGCTGATCCCGGTCATACCGGCCGGACCTCGACGCGCCTACCTTGGAGGCCGTGAGGAGCTCCCGTTGATCTCGACCCTGAACCTCCGTGCCCTGAGCTGGGGCATCCTCGCCACGTTCATCACGCTCGTCGGCGTGGTCCTCGGCTCCCGCAACCTCCGGAACTTCGACGGCGCTCTCGTGGCGTACCTCTTCGGGACGGTCTTCGCCGTCTTCGGGATCGTCTACCGGTACGTCGTCTGGCTCCAGAGGCCTCCCACCCGGCTCTATTTCCGCAGGTTCCTCCAGCATCTGTTCTCGCGGCGTGCCCTGCCGAACGCCGTGTCGTTCGCGAGCGCGTTCTCGAAGAACGTCCTGGCGCAGAGCTTCATCTTCCGCCGCGACCACAAACGGGGCCTTGCCCACTTCGCTCTCGCCTGGGGCTGCCTCTCTGCGTTCGCCATCACCATTCCCCTCACGTTCGGCTGGATCCACTTCACGCTCGAGCGCGAGGGCATCTACCAGGCGCACCTCTTCGGGTTCCCGGGGTTCTCGTTCGCGATCGACGGAGTGGTGGCGTTCTTCCTGTTCCACGCGCTCAACATCTCGTCGGTTCTCGTCATCGCCGGAGCTCTCTACTTTCTGAGGCGGCGGATGACCGACGCGGGGCAGATCGCCACGCAGACGTTCGAGATGGACTGGATGCCGCTCGTTCTTCTCGTCCTCGTGTCCGTGACGGGCCTCGGCGTGACGCTCGACTACGAGCTCCTCCAGGGCAAGGCGCACGCGTTCATGGCCATCACGCACGCCATCACCGTGGTGATCTTCCTGGTGTGGCTGCCGTTCGGAAAGTTCTTCCACGTGGTCCAGCGGCCCGCTCAGGTGGGTCTCGCGCTCTACCGCGAGGAGGGCGCCCGGGGCCCGATGGCCGTCTGCCCGCACACCGGTGAGCCGTTCGCGACGGCGCTCCACATCGCCGATCTCGGGCAGGTCACCCGCGAGACGGGCCTCGACTTCACGCTCGCGGACGGCTCCTCGCACCTCGACCTCTCGCCCGACGGCAAGCGCGCGGCGCTGGCCCGGGCTCACCTCGCCGCCCGCAAGTCGTCCGGGGCGTACTTCGGCTGAGCCGAGGGAAGGAGAACCATGGCCCGCCTCCCCGCAGCTCCCGAGCGCCTCGTCGAAGGCTTCGGCCCCCATCTCAACTACCCGCCCAGGGCGGGCTGGAAAGGCCGCGACGAGCCCGATCGCGTGGTCCCCACCCACTGCTGCTTCTGCGGCATGCAGTGCGGCATCAAGCTCCTCGTGAAGGACGACCGCGTGGTCGGCTTCGAGCCCTGGGAGGAGTTCCCGTTCAACCAGGGCCGCCTCTGCCCCAAGGGGGTCCAGCGGTATCTCCAGAACAACCACCCCGACCGCCTCCTCACGCCGCTCGAAAGGGTCGAAGGAGGGGACGGCCAGGGTTTCAAGCCCGTCTCCTGGGACGCCGCGCTGGACCGCACCGCCGCGGAGATCAAACGCATCCAGGCCGCCTACGGTCCGCACGCGTTCGCGATGCTGTCGGGCGTCTCGCTCTCGAACGAGAAGAGCTACCTCGTGGGCAAGTTCGCGCGCGTCGCCCTGAAGACCCGGAACCTCGACTACAACGGCCGCCTCTGCATGGTGAGCGCCGGCGCCGGAAACAAGAAGGCGTTCGGCCTCGACCGCGCGTCGAACACGTATGAAGACCTGGCGAAAGCCGAGGTCATCCTCATCTGCGGAACGAACGTCTCCGAGACGTTTCCCACGCTCACCCACTGGATCTGGCAGGCCCGCGACAACGGCGCCAAGCTCATCGTGGTGGACCCGCGGGAGACCCCCATCGCCCGCACGGCCGACCTCCACCTCCCCATTCGCCCGGGCCGGGATTCGGCGCTCTACGGCGCGATGCTCCGCGAGCTCGTCGAGCAAGACTGGCTGGACGGCGACTTCATCGCGAACCACACGAGCGGCTTCGATGCCGCCATCGACGCCGTGAAGGGCTACGACCTCGACTGGGCCGAGCGCACCACGGGCGTTCCGAAGGCCGACATCGCCAAGGCCGCCCGCTGGTGGGGCGAGGCCAAG
>JAEUQS010000078.1 GCA_016789625.1 Acidobacteriota bacterium
GGCACGTGCTGGCGCTCGGGATCCCCACGACCCTGATGGGCATGTCGCTTCCGTTTCTGGTGCGCGCCATGGTGCGCGACGGAGCGACCGCGCCCGGAACCATCGCGATCCTCTACGGAATCAACGTCGTCGGCGCCGCCGTGGGAGCTCTCGTGACGCCCTGGGTGCTCATCCGCCATCTGGGGATTCCGGGTGCCGTGCTCGCGGGCGCGGGCGGGAGCCTCGTCACGGGCCTCGTCACTCTCGGCCTGAGCTTTCACCCGTCCTGGCGGAGCGGAGAGAGCGCGGAGGCCCCCGCCAGCCGGCCCGTGGAGCCCGCCCGAGCCGGGGCGCAGGGTCTCGGTCTCTGGGCGGCGCTCTACGGCCTGAGCGGGTTCGTGGCGCTCTCCCTCGAGATCGTGTGGTTCCGGATCGCCGACGTCGCCATCAAGTCGGCGGCGTTCACGTTCGGCTCGATCCTCTTCGTCTACCTGGGCGGTCTGGCCCTCGGAAGCCTGGGCGGCGCGCGCCGGGCGGCTGCTCGGGAAGCTCCGGGCGTTGGGCCCCTCGGGCATCCCTACCGCACGTTCCTCCTCGCGATCGCGGGACTCCTCGCCTATTCCGGGGCGATCGTCTGGTTGCTCGTCGAGCTGCCTTCGTCCTCCCTGGGATGGTTCTTCACGTACTGGGCACGGTACGACGGCTTCGGCGGCCTCATCCTCCGCGAGCCCGGCGCGTTCCTGAGGCTCTATGTCCTCCTTCCGGCCGTGCTCTACGGTCCCCCGACCGTTCTCATGGGTCTCGCCTTTGCGGCGCTGCATCGGGCCGTGCAGGACGATCCCCGCACCAGCGGCCGGAAGGTCGGACTCCTGCAGGCGGCCAACATCGGCGGCTGCGTGGCCGGGAGCCTTCTCGTCGGCCTCGTGGGGCTCACCCACCTCGGCAGCGCCGGAACGCTGCGCGCGCTGCTCGCCCTCGGGCTCGTGTTCTGCATCGCGGGGCTGCGCGCGGAGCGGGGGCGGGCGCGGGCTCCGTTCGCGGCGCTGGCTGCGCTGCTCCTCCTTCTGACGGCGGGCTTCCCCTCGACACAAAGGCTCTGGGAGCGGCTCCACGGTCTCGAGCCGGGAGCCGCCAATCTGGTCGATGAAGACGCCACGGGCGTCGTCGTCCTGGCGCCCGAAGGGGCCGCGCGTTGGCGCCTCTCCACGAACGGCCACGGCATCAGCTGGCTGCCGTTCGGCGGCGTCCACACCTGGCTGGGCGCGCTCCCGGCCCTCGTCCACCCGGCCCCGCGCGACGTCGCGATCATCGGGCTCGGCTCCGGGGACACGGCCTGGGGCTCGGGTGTGAGGGCCGAGACCTCGCACGTGACGGTCTTCGAGATCTGCGCGCCCCAGGCCCGGCTGCTTCGGCGCCTGGCCGACGGGAATCCCGAGGACTCCTCCGGCCTTTCGGCACTGCGGAGCTTTCTCGCCGACGGGCGCATGTCTTTCGAGCTCGCGGACGGTCGCCACGCGCTGCTCCGCGAACATCGAACGTACGACGTCATCGAGCTCGACGCCCTCCGTCCGCAGGCGGCATACAGCGGCAACCTCTATTCCCTCGAGTTCTACAGGCTCTGTGCCTCGCGACTGTCTCCGGGCGGCCTCATGTGCACCTGGGCGCCCACGTGGCGCGTTCACCAGACGTTCCGGCGGGTCTTCCCCCACGTCCTCGAGCTCGACGGAGGACAGATCCTCGTCGGCAGCCTCGAGCCGATCCCGATGGACACCGCGACCTGGGACGCCCGCGCCGTCCTCGCCCAGCCCTACCTGGGGACTGCCCAGACGGAAGCGGTTCGGCAGCGCCTCGCTTCGGCGCGGCTGTGCCCCGAACCCGTTGCTTCCGAGTCGAACCTCAACAGGGACCTCCATCCCCGAGACGAGCTGGTCTCGCCCACGGGCCGCTCGACTCTCTTCGCGCCCGGGCCCGGGAGCGGCACGACGCTTCACGTGCCGGCCGTGGCCCACGCGGCAGGTGCCGGCGGCTCCCTGTGGCGAACCGATCTCGACGTCCGGAATCCCGGCCCGCAGACCGCCGAGTTCGAGCTGCTCCTCCTCAAGCGCGACTGGGACAACACGGAGCCCGCGCGCAGAAGCTACACCGCGGCGGCGGGGCAGACCGTGCGCCTGTCGGACGTGCTCGCGAGCGCTTTCGGCGAGACGGGGGCCGCGGCTCTTCGACTCGTCTCGGGCGCAAAGGGCCTCGAGGTCACGAGCCGGACGTACAACACCGCATCCCCGGAAGCGCTGGGCGTTTCCATTCCCGCGCTCGGCGGGCCCGCTATGACCACGGGCGGTGCGGCGCGGCTCGACCACTTGCGACAGACTGCGGGCGGGTCCCGGACGAACCTGGGGTTC
>JAEUQS010000158.1 GCA_016789625.1 Acidobacteriota bacterium
GACCTGCAACCAGCCTGAACGACGACTCCGGCAAGCAGTCCGATCAGGGCAACCGCGAAGATCGGAAAAACCAATACGAATGCGGTGGACCGCCCCCCGGGCGGGTTCCTCTGCACCAACCACAGAATGACCGGGAGCAGACATGCCACCATCCAAGCCAGTACCCTTACGTACGGGCTCAACCGCAGCAACAGCTCCCGAGCGACGTCCCGCTCCCACTTCTCCCTCTGCTCATTCATTGCAGCTCAAGCACCCTTCCCCTCGGATCATCGTTACCCCAGGGCTCGTGCGGAACTCAACCAGGCGTCGACCAGACACCGTGTCTCGGCGCGGGGTATTCTCGTCGCTCGCGCGATGCTGAACCTCCACATTCTCCACGGCACGTACGGTCCGCAGATCCCCTACGGCTGCACGTACATCCGGCTGCTGCGCCCGTTGACCCACCCGTCGATCGCGTCGGACATCCAGCTCAGCCATGGAGAGGAGCTGCCCGCGCACACGCCCGACGCCGTGATTCTCGAACGCACCTGGCGCGAGGGCACGCGCGTCGCCGAGGTGGAGGCGCTCCTCTCGGCACTTGCCGCGCGCGGCATCCCGCTCCTCTACACGCTCGACGACAACCTGCTCGATCTGGACGCCGACGCGCCGTGGGAGCAGCCCGAGGAGCGCCGCCGCATCGTTTCGCTGCTCCTTCGCGAGAGCCGGGGCACGATCGTCTCGACGGATGCTCTCGGGCAGCGCGTCTCGAAGCTCGCGCGGCGGGTCGAGGTGGTTCCGAACGCGCTCGACGACCGGCTCTTCGGCGAACCCACCGCGAAGCCGCACCGCGAAGGACCGCTCGCCGTGGGCTACATGGGGTCGCTCACGCACGAGGGGGACCTCCGTATGGTTCTGCGCGGTCTCCGCGAGGCGTTGTCCGCGTCGAGGATATCCTTCGAGATCGTGGGCGTTTCGGCCAACCCCTCGTTCAAGGATCTCTTCAAAGGGCTCCACGCGACGTTCCTGACGCCGGGCGAGGATCACCCGTATCCACAGTTCGCGGGCTTCATGAAGACGCTGCATTGGGACCTCGCGATCTCGCCGCTCCAGGACACGCCGTTCCACCGCTGCAAATCGGATCTCAAGTACCTCGACTACGCGGCGCTCGGCATCCCGGGGGTCTACAGCGACGTGACGCCGTACCGCGAGACGATCCGCAACGGAGAGACGGGTCTTCTCGCGGCGAACGACTCCGATTCCTTCCGCGACGCGGTGCTCCGCCTCGTGAATGACGAGACGCTCCGCGCGTCGATCGCCCGGAACGCGCTCGACGAGGTACGTGGGACACGTCTCCTCGCGCACACAGCGCCCCGTCTGCGTCAGGCCATCACGACGCTCCTCGAGAGCTGAAGGCGAGGCCGGCCACGTCTCCCCCGCTCGTCTCCGTCGTCCTGCGTACGAAAGACAGGCCCCGCTTTCTCGCCGAGGCGCTGGACAGTCTTCGCTCACAGACGTTCCGGGACTTCGAGACGCTGGTCGTCAACGACGGCGCCCCGCTGGCCGCGGAGGTTGCCGCAGACGAGCGCGTGCGCATCGTCGTCCCGGAAGCTCCGGGCGGACGCACCCGGGCGCTGAACACGGGGCTTCGCGCGGCACGTGGCTCCTTCGTCGCATACCTCGACGACGACGACCTGTTCGAGCCCGGCCACCTGGAGCACCTCGTGGCGGCGGCCTCGCAGGACGGAGTGGTGGGGGCCTACAGTGACGCGATGCTCATCGTGCAGACGACAGACGGCGCAGGCCACTACAGGGAGGAACGCCGTCAGCCCATCTTCGGCAGAGAGTTCGACGCGGACCGGCTGCTGTTCTCGAACTACATTCCCCTCATCTGTCTGCTGCACCGCCGCGAGGCCGCGCTCGAGGCCGGGCTCTTCGACGAGACGTTCGATCTCTTCGAGGACTGGGACT
>JAEUQS010000122.1 GCA_016789625.1 Acidobacteriota bacterium
GCAGATCTGGACGCGCGTGCCCGCCTCGTTCGTGAGGAGGCCGGTCCGGAGATCCCGCACGCAGCCCGAGACGAGCGTCGCCGTGCAGGTGTGACAGATGCCGATGCGGCAGCCGTGAACCGGCGCGAGGCCCGCGGTCTCGGCCTCTTCGAGGAGGCTCACGTCACCGGTCGTCAGGGTCTCGACCCGGCTCTCCGTGAACGTCACCCGTCCGCCTTTCGTGCCCTCGGCCGCGGGAGAGAAGGACGCGCCGAAGCGCTCCATGTGGAGGCGTTCCGCGAGGCCCGCGCCATCCCAGTGCGTCCGCAGGCTCGCGAGGAGGGGCTCGGGCCCGCAGGCGAACGTCTCGCGATTCCGCCAGTCGGGGCAGACGGCCTCGAGCTGGGCGGCGTGGAACGGTTCGTCCTTCTTCGGACGCCCGGGATCCGGCTCCACGTAGCGGAGCTCGAGACGGTAGCCGGCTTCCTCCCGCGCGAGGGTTCGCAGCTCCCGGCCGAAGATCACGTCGTTCGGCGACGGGGCGTAGTGGAGATGCACGACGTCGCGGGCCTGCCCGCCGAGGCTGCGAAGCATGCCCATCACCGGGGTGATGCCGCTCCCCGCAGTCACGAAGAGCGTCGGGCCGGGCCTTTCCGGCAGCACGAAGTCGCCCTGCGGCAGACCGAGGCTCAATAGGTCGCCGGGCGCCGCGCGGCGCACGAGGTGGGTCGAGACGCGGCCTCCCGGGATGGCCTTGACCGTGATCTCGATGCAGCCGTCCGTCCGCTCCGGCCCGGAAGAGATCGAATACGTCCGCACCATCCGCCGGCCGTCGACGAAGACGCCCACGGACACGTACTGACCGGCCCGGGGCCGCGCCTGCCTGGGCCAGGCCTGCCTGCGCCAGGCCCGCGACGGACGCAGCGTGAGCGTGCGGGCGCCGGGCGCCTCATCGCGTACGGAGACGATCCGGGCCGAAAGCGTGGAGCCTGCCCTCGAGGGCGAAACGAGCGAGACGTAGTCGGACCCGCGCAGCGGCCACGCGAAGAGGTTCGTGAGGCCGCCCACGGCGCTCAGGAGGGGAGTTGTCGATGACGGTGCGAGCGGTTCCATGCGGTCTCCTGTGGCTACGCCAACGTTGCCGTAACCTACGAGCGCGTAAGTTACGGTCGCGTAGTACCCTTGTCAAGATGCTGAAGAAGGAAAGTTCACCGGGGCGGCTCCCGGCCGCGGCACGCAGGGCGCAGCTCATCGAGGTGGGGCGCGCCGTATTCGCCGAGCTGGGCTACGAGGCCACGGCCGTGGAGGTCATCGCCGCGCGGGCGAAGGTTTCCAAGCCCATCGTGTACGAGCACTTCGGCGGCAAGGAAGGCCTCTACGCCGTGATCGTGGACCGCGAGGTCGAGCACATCGTCGCGCGGATCTCCGAGGCGATCTCCTCGGGCACGGCCCGCGAGCGGCTCGAGCAGGCCGCGCTCGCGTTCCTCACGTACGTGAAGGAGCGGCCCGACGGCTTCGCCGTGCTCCTCCGCGACGCGCCGCTCTCGAAGCGGAGCGGCGAGATGCCGGCTCTGCTCTACGACCTGGCCGACCGCGTGGGCGGCATCTTCGCCGAGCAGTTCCGCAAGGCCGGCTACGACGCGAAGGCCGCCCCCATCTACGCGCACGCGCTCGTTGGGATGGTGGCGTTCGTGGGGCAGTGGTGGACGGAGTCGCCCAAGCCCCCGTCGGCCGAGACGGTCGCGAGCCACATCGCGGCGCTCGCGTGGATGGGCCTCCGGCATCTGCCGAAGAAGCCGGCTCCGGTCGCTGCCGCGGCCGCGAAGCGCGCGTCCCGTTCCGGCAACTGACGCCGGGCCTTTCGAAGCTCAGCGGGGGAGGAGCATGCGGGGATCGTTCGTGATCTCGTCGATCCGGGCGGCGTACGCGGCGACCGCGCCGCCGGAGGTCACGACCGAGACGACCAGCCGGCCCGTGGAGAGCGGCGCCGTGAAGCCGAGGTCGCGCACGACGCGGGAGACCTGGATCATGCCCAGCGGAGGCAGCGCGTAGCGCTTCGTGCCGAGCGTCGAGCCCGCTTCCGAAACGAGCGCGACGTCGACGTCCACAGGGACCGTGACGGCGTTCGCGAGCACGAGGTTCGTACGAAAGGCGCCGTCCTCGCCGACCCCGGGAATCGAGCGCGGCGTGCCCGCGGCGATCCAGTCGGCCGACGGCAGGGCCGGAACGCTCTGACCGAACGTTCCTCCGGAGGCTCCGGGCGTGGACGTCTCCGCCTGCGCGACGAGCGGCGTCTCGCTCTCGATCGCGAGCGCGCCGAAGCCCGAGTCGAGGCCGAACACGGATGCGAGGACGTCGGGGTAGGTCGCGCTCTTCCCCGCGCCGAGCGTGAGGCTGCGCTCCGGGCCGGCCGTGCCGTCGACTGCGTTTCCCAGGAACCTCAGCGTGAAGGCGGCGTCGCTCGGGCCCGGGTTCGACACGGTCAGCGAGGTCGTGTAGAAGGCGCCGCCCGCGCCCGCGATCCGCGCGGCCGACGGGACGAGGAGCCGCGGCGGCGCCGACGCGGGCGCGCGGAGATGCGCATCGAGAAACGCCTCGAGCTGCGGGAGCCGCGTCGCGTCGGTGAACGGCGCGCCCCCGTGGCCCGCCCCGGGAATGAGGACGAGAGTGGAGTCGACCCCGGCGGCGCGCAGGGCGTCGTGGAGCTCCTGGCTCTGTCCGGGCGGGACGGTGCAGTCGTTGGTGCCGTGGACGATGAGGAACGGCGGGTCATCGGGCGAGACGTACGTCACGGGGCTCGCGCGCCGCGCCGTCTCGGGGCAGGACGGCGGCGCGCAGCCGAGGAGCTGGCCTTCGGGGGAGCTCGCGGCACTGTGGTCGATGGTGGAGCAGGGCAGGGACTGTCCCGCCATGGTGACGAAATTCGAGGGGCCGAACCAGTCGACGACGCAGGTCACCCGATCGTTCTGGCCGGGGTTCAGGGTTCCCGCGAGATCGGCAACGCCCCCCGACGTACCGAGAAGCGCGACGAGGTGCCCGCCCGCCGAGCTGCCCCACACCGCGAGGCGGCTCGCGTCGAGCCTGTGCGTCGCGGCCTCCTTGCGGAGCCACCGCAGACCGGCCTTCACGTCCTCGATCTGGGCGGGAAACCGGGCCTGCCCGCTGAGGCGGTAGTCCAGGCTCGCGAGCGCGTACCCGCGCGTCGTCTGGCGCACTATCGGGCCGTTCGCGTCCAGCGACCGCGTTCCGCCCGACCAGCCGCCGCCGTGGATCCAGACGATCACGGGAAAGGGCCCGGGGCCGTCGGGCACGTAGAGGTCGAGGAGGAGCGGCGTCGACCCGGCGCGGCCGTACTCGATGCCGCGGGTGATGGTCACCGCGTCCCCGCGGAACGACGAGAAGACGAGCACGGCGACTGCAGCAAACAGAGATTTCGACGCCATGAGCGTTGGACGGCACGCCCGAAGAGAAGGTTGACGGATTCCCCTGTCAGCGCGCGGTTCTCTTCCGGAGCGCCTCGAAGCGCGGGTCGCTCCGGAGGCTTTCGAAGTCCTCGTCGGTGTCGAGGGAGCCGGCGCCGAAGCCCAGGTCGAGCGCCTTGCCGAGCCGGTCGAGCGCCTCGTCCTTCTTTCCCGTCAGCGCGTACGCGCACGCCAGGTTGTAGAACGAGAGCCCGTCGGGGCGTGCCTTCAATGCGGCCTCGTACCAGACGATCGCGCGCGGGTAGTCCTTCGCGAAGAGGTAGGCCCGCGCGAGCGCGCCGTCGATGCCGGCGGGGTCGGCGCCCGCTGCTTTGGCCTGCGCGAGGACGGGCTCGGCCTCGGCGGGCCGGCCGGCGCGCGCCAGGCTGAACCCGAGGGAACGGGACGCCTCGAGGTCCCTGGGGTTCTCGGCGACGATCCTCTTGAGGATCGCGATCGACTCCTCGAACTCGTTTCCGTAGGCATGCGTGAGGGCCAGCCGCGCGAGAGAGGGCGCGGGTCCGGGGGAGACGTTCGTCGCGAGACGGGCCGCCAGGAACGCCACCGTGTCCTGCACCCGGAGCCGCGACTCGGGACCTTCGTCGAGCCCGTCGAACGCGTGCGTCAGCGTCGGCGCGTTGACCATCGTCCACGGGGCGCCTTCCGCGGCGGCCTTCACGAAGAGCGCGCGGATTCCGTCGTTCAGCTGCCGGTTGTCACGCCCCGCGAGCACGTAGTAAACGGGCAGGTCCTTGCGCAGCTTCGGAACGACAGTCGATCCGTAATAGAGAACGGCCGCTTTCACGGCGGGCGTCGCGCGCTCCATGAGAAAGGGCAGCGCGGTGGTGACGTTCGCCGAGCAGGCCCATATCGCGATGCGGTTCGCGTCGAGCCCGTACTTCGCCGCGTTCGCCTGCAGGATAGCGAGCACAGCGTCGAGGTCGGCCGCCGGCTTGCCCGGCGTGCCGTCGTAGACCACGCCCGCCAGGCCGTGGGCGGCCACGAGGCGGCCCCACGAACGGTAGATCTCCCATTCGCGGAAGGGAGCCCCCACGCCGTTCACGAAGATCACGACGGGGTGGCCGGCCTTGGGCACCGCCCCTTCGGGCAGCGCGAGGTCGAGCTTCAGGGCTCCGGAAAAGGGGAGCCCCTCGCGCACCGTGACGCGGTCCATGCCGGGGACCCTCAGAACGACCGGATACGTGCGGACGTCGTGAGGGCTGGACTGCGCCCGGGCGTCGAGGGGTGCGAGGACGAGAGCCAGGAGGAGGCCGGCGGCGTGAGTTCGCATGAACGCTGGTACGCACGCCGCCGTTTCGGGTTTGCGTCAGGCCGGCGGGGCTCCGGCGAACATCTCGGCCATGCGCTTGCCCATCTCCTCGGGGGTGACGTCCTCGACGTGCGTGGCCATGGACCATTCGTGCCCGTACGGATCCTTGAGCTTGCCGAAGCGGTCGCCCCAGAACATGTTCATGGGCGGCATGATGGCCGTCGCGCCCGCGGCGATGGCCTGGGCGAACGAGGCGTCCACGTCGGGCACGTAGAGGAACACGTGGGTGGCGCTGCCGCCGAGCGTCACCGGGGACTTCTGCCCCTGCTCGCAGTTTTCCTCGCTCAGCATGATCACGGATTCGCCGATCTTCATCTCGGCGTGCATGACCATTCCGCCGGGGCCGGGCATGCGCACGGTCTCGACGGCATTGAAGGCCTTCGCGTAGAACTCGAGGGCCTCTCCGGCCCCCTTGATACACATGTAGGGAATTACGGTGGGGTAGCCCGCAGGAATCGGGCTCACGGCGTCGGACATGACGTCTCCTTTCGGTGTCGAGGGTTTCGGCGTTGTACGGACGACGAGGGAATCCGGTTATCTGGAGCGCTATCCTTGGTGCGATGGCTTCGGCTCCCGTGAGAACCCCAGCGACCTACGCCGACATCCTCGCGTTGCCGCGCCACGTGAACGGGCAGATCGTCGATGGCGAGCTCTTCGCGACGCCGAGGCCCGCGAATCCTCATGCGATGGCCAGCTCCACGCTCGGGATGGACCTCGGCGCAGCGTTTCAGCGCGGTCGGGGCGGGCCTGGTGGCTGGTGGATCGTGGACGAGCCCGAGCTGCACCTCGGCCGGAACATCCTCATTCCGGATCTCGCGGGCTGGAGACGCAGCCGCCTCCCTGCGATTCCCGCCGAGGCCTTCTTCACCCTCGCTCCCGACTGGATCTGCGAGATCCTCTCGCCGTCGACGGCGAGCTTTGACCGCGTGAAAAAGATGAGAGTCTTCGCTGCCGAAGGCGTGGGACATGCGTGGCTCGTCGACCCGGCCGCGCAGACGCTCGAGGTCTACCGCCTCGAGGACGAGCATTGGGTGCTCCTCTCGGCGCACGAGGGCACCGAGACCGTGCGGGCCGAGCCCTTCGAGGAGCTCGAGATCGCGCTCCGGGATCTCTGGATCGAGCCGATCGAGCCCGCTCCGTAGCGGGACAGCGCTAGACCGACGCCGGGTGTCCACTGTGGTCCATCCGGGTGAGGACGTGCGCGGCCATCGCGACCGCGAGTTCGTGCTCGCCCATGAAAACGCGTCCCGCCTTCTCGTTCCGCAAAAGGTCGGCCTCTTCCTCGGTGTGGGTGCGGAGCACGATCTCGAGCCCCGGGTTCAGCTGGCGGGCGATCTCGACCATCTTTCTCAGCTTGACCGGATCGGGCGTCGCGATGACGAGCATCGCGGCGTTCACGATGTGGGCCTGGATGAGGACCTCGGGGTCGGCGGCATCCCCGGCGACGGCCTGGATGCCCTGTGCCCGCAGCCTCTCCACGGCCTCCCGGTTTTCCTCCGCGACGATGTAGGGGATGCCACGATCCGAGAGGGACTCGCCGATGCGGCGGCCCACGCGCCCGTAGCCGACGAGCACGACCTGTCCGGTCAGGAGGGCCTCGTCGGTCGTCATCGGAAGCTCGGCCGTGGCGTCCTTGAGCATCGCGAGGCGGCGGGCCAGCGCGGAATGCTGCTTCAGCCACTCCATGAACGGCCCGACCAGGCTGAAAACGAGGGGGTTGAGGCCGATGGAGATGATCGACCCCACGAGGATCAGGCTGTGGCCCGTGGGTGAGAGGAGCCCGAGATCCCGGCCGAGGACGGCGATGATGAAAGAGAACTCGCCGATCTGGGCCAGAGCCGCGCCGACCGTGAGCGCCGTCGAGAGCGGGTACCGGAGCAGGAGGACGAGGCCCACGGCCGCGAGCGTCTTGCCGAGCAGGATGATCGCCACCACGGCGAGCACCTTCCCCGGGTGCTCGGCCAGGACGCGAGGATCGAAGAGCATGCCCACGGAAACGAAGAACAGCACCGAGAACGCATCGCGCAGGGGCAGGGACTCGTGGGCCGCGCGATGGGCGAACTCGGACTCGCGCATCATCATTCCCGCGAAGAACGCTCCCAGCGCGAACGAGACGTCGAAGAGCATCGCCGAGCCGTAGGCGACACAGATGGCCGATGCGATGACGCAGAGCGTGAACAGCTCCCGCGAGCCCGTCCCGGCGACCCAGAAGAGCAGCCGCGGGAAGACGCGCTTGCCGACGACGAGCATGAGCGCCACGAACAGCGCGACCTTGGCCAGCGTGATCGCGATCGCGACCCAGAGGCTCGTGCCGGGCACGACACCCTCGGCCGCTTTCCCTCCGAGAAGAGTCGCCAGCGACGGCAGGAGCACGAGGGCGAGGACGCACGCGAGATCCTCGACGACCAGCCACCCGATCGCGATCCGGCCGTCGCCCGTTTCCAGGATCCCGCGGCTCTCCAGCGCCTTGAGGAGGACGACGGTGCTGGCCGTGGACAGAGCGAACCCGAAGACGACCGCCGCTCCGAGGTCCCATCCCCAGAACGTCGCCGCGCCCATGCCGAGGATCGTCGCGACGAGGATCTGCACGACGGCGCCGGGGAGCGCGATGCGCTTCACCGACAGCAGCTCGCCCATCGAGAGGTGCAGCCCGACGCCGAACATCAGGAGCATCACGCCGATCTCGGCCAGCTGGCCCGCGAGACCCACGTCGGCCACGAAGCCCGGCGTGCCGGGCCCGATGATCACGCCGGCCACCAGATAGCCGAC
>JAEUQS010000213.1 GCA_016789625.1 Acidobacteriota bacterium
TGGCTCCGGGCCGGCTTTCACCGCGTGCTCGCCAGGGACGGCTCGGTCATCGAGCTCTCGCCCGAGATGAAGCTGCCGAAGTCCGCGCTCGACGAGGAAGGCCGCGTCGCGCTCCTCGTGGGCCGGCACGTCCTTCGGCCCGAGGACCCGGAGCTCCTGACGACGCTCACGACGGCGTTCGATCTGGGCGACGGCGCTTTGTCCGTGCGCCGGCACGGCACGGACGACGTGAAGCGCTTTCACCGCGGCCTCGTGTGCAACGGCTGCTCGCGGACCTTCCTCGATCCCGTGCCCGCGCTCTTCTCGTTCAACTCGCCGCGCGGCGCCTGCGAGACCTGTCAGGGTTTCGGCCGCGTGGCCGGGATCGACGAGAGCCGTGTGATTCCCGACCCGGGGAAGTCGCTCCGCGAGCGCCCCATCGCGCCCTTCAACTCGCCCGCGTACGAGAGCGCGTACACCGAGATGGAGCCCGCGCTCGTGAAGCACCGCGTGCGAAGGAGCGTGCCGTGGGCCGAGCTCTCCGCCGAGGAGCGGGACGTCGTCTGGAACGGCCGCGGCGCCTGGTACGGCGTGAAGGGCCTCTTCGAGTGGCTCGAGAAGAAGCGTTACAAGGTGCACGTCCGCGTGCTCCTCGCGCGCTACCGGGGCTACACCACGTGCCCTTCCTGCAACGGCGCCCGGCTTCGGCCGGAGGCCCTCGCGGTGCGCCTCCGGGACGAGACGATGGCGACGCTCGCCACGAAGACGCTCGTCGAGCTCCGCGATTTCCTCGCCCGCGGGCTGGACCCCCGCGACGAGGCCCGCGGTGGCGCGCTCGCGCGGGACCTCGTGAAGCGCCTCGACACGCTGGTCGCGATCGGCCTCCCGTACCTCTCCCTCGGGCGGCCGCTCCGCACGCTCTCGGGCGGCGAGGCCCAGCGGATCCAGCTCGGCTCGGCCATCGGCAACGCGCTGACGGGCACGCTCTACGTCCTCGACGAGCCCACGGTGGGCCTCCACGCCGAGGACACCGAGCGTCTGCTCGGCGTTCTCGAGAGGCTCGCCGCGCAGGGCAACGCCGTCGTCGCCGTGGAGCACGACACGGCGGTGATCCGGCGGGCCGCGCACGTCGTGGACCTCGGACCTCATGCCGGCCGGCGCGGAGGCGAGGTCGTCTTCGAGGGAACGCCGTTCGACCTCGAGGGCCGCGACACGGCCACCGGGCGCGCGCTCCTCGCCGAGACGGCCGAGGCGGCTCGCCCGGATCTCCCGGAGGCTCTCGTCGCCGAGAGCGAGGTCGTGTTCGCCGCGCACCGTTTCGCCGGCAAGGCGGTCACCATCGTCGGCGCGCGGGCCCACAACCTGAAGAACGTGACGGTGAGGATCCCGCTCGGAAAGCTCGTCGCGGTGGCGGGGGTCTCGGGCTCCGGCAAGAGCTCCCTCGTCGTCGACGTCCTCGCGGCCGGGACGCTCCGGGCGCTGGGAAAGCCGCTGGGCACGGCCGACGCCGCGGGCGAGCACACGCGCATCGACGGCCTCGCCGCGATCTCGGATCTCGTGCTGGTCGACCAATCGCCGCTCGGCCGTTCGGCCCGCTCGAACCCCGCCACGTTCACGAAGGCCTGGGACGACGTCCGCGCGCTCTTCGCCCGCACGCCCGAGGCGCGATCGCTGGGGCTCACGCCGGGGAGCTTCAGCTTCAACGCCGTGGGCGGGCGCTGCGAGACGTGCGAGGGGAACGGTTTCGTCGCCATCGACATGCAGTTCCTCTCGGACGTGACGGTGGTGTGCGAGTCCTGCGACGGAAAGCGCTTCGGCCCCGCCGTGCTCTCCGTGAGGCTCCGCGGGCGGAACGTCTCCGAGGTGCTCGCTCTCACGATCGAGGAGGCCCTCTCGGTGTTCGGCGACGTGAAGGCCCTCGTGGGCAAGCTCTCGCCGCTCGAAAGCGCGGGTCTCGCGTACCTCACGCTCGGTCAGCCCACGTCCACGCTCTCGGGCGGGGAGGCCCAGCGGCTGAAGATCGCCTCGTTCCTCGGCGGGGCGAAACCGAAGCCCGGGGGCGGGCACACGCTCTTCGTGTTCGACGAGCCCACGACGGGTCTCGCGCCCGAGGACGTCGAGGTGCTCGTGAGCGTCTTCCGGAGGCTCCTCGCGAGCGGGCACTCGATCCTCACGGTGGAGCACCACCTCGGCTTCCTCCGGAAGGCCGATCACGTGATCGAGCTGGGACCCTCGGGAGGGCCGGCGGGCGGGCACGTCGTCTTCGCCGGGACCCCCGCCGAATTGATGACCCAGCGCACATCTCCGACGGGCCGGGCGCTTCGCTCGGCGGCCGGAGGCCGCACCTCGCTACAATCAGCCGATTCATGGCCGAAGGTGTCTGGCGCTACGTCCTGACCGTGGATGGGCGAGAGATCGAGCTGAGCGATGGCGAGGTGACGCTCGGCAGGAGCCGCACGTCCACCGTTCGTGTCGATCACGAATCGGTCTCGCGTTCCCATTCGCTGCTCACGTTCGAGAAGGGCCACGCGGTGGTGAAGGACCTCAACTCCTCGAACGGCACGTACGTCGGCGGCCGCCGGATCCTCAACGAGACGCGCGTCTCCGACGGCGATCGGATCCAGCTCGGCGCGGCCGTGATCGGCGTCCGCATCGTGGCGCCGCCGCTTCCCCAGGCTCCGCCCCCGCCCCCTCCCGCGCCGGCGTTCGACGCGGGCTCGGGCCTCAGCGCGGCGATGCTGGAGGTCGAACCGTCTCCGGCGCCGCGCGCCCGGGCCGAGCCCTCGCCCGTTCCGGCTCCGCCGGCGGAGAACCCGCCGCCACACCGGAAAGCGCCGTCGGAGACCCGTCCGTCGTTCGACCGGCCGCCCGGCCGGAGGGACGGGCCGTCCGGCCCGCCGGGACCGCCTCCGCTCCCCGACCCCGAAGGCTCGGTGGATTCCACGGGAATCTCCGCCGACGAGCTCTTCGCGGAGGCCGATCGCCGTCCCACGCAGCCGCCGGTCGAGCTGGCGGGCAACGCGATCGAGGCGCTGCGGTCGGCAGCGTCGCGTTCGGTCGCTGACGTGGGCGCGGTGAACCCGCAGACGGCGGGCTCGCGATACTCGTCCCCCGGCCCCACCGACGTCCTGCCGCCGGCTCAGATGCCCCCGGCCCCGCCCGCTCCCGTCTCGGCGCCGCGCGGAGCGCCGCAGGCGTACGCGCCGCCTCCGCCTCCGCCTCCGCCGCCCCCCGCACCCGTGCGGGCCGCTGCGCCGGCGCCGGTACCGCGCGCCCGGGTGCTCTCGTCGCCCGAGCCGACGCTGTCGCAGATTCCGCTGGGCCGCGACTCGGGGGCCCGTGTCCCGGGCGCGGCCGCTCCCGAGCCGCGCCAGCCCTCCCCGCAGGCCCGACCCGACGGGCGCCGCAACGCCGACCGCGACGCCGAAAGGCCCACCGCCGGCTTCGGCCCGCGCTTCGTCGCGACCCTCGTGGACGCGATCATCATGATGGCGATCGATCTCCTGCTCATCTCCCCGGTCTTCCTCATGATGTTTCTCCGGGGCACGGGCTCGGGCGAGCCCAAGGGAGTCGACGTCACCCTCCTCGCCGTCTCGGGGCTCTCGGCGGTGCTCATGATGGCAGCCAACTTCTGGTACGTCGTGGGCGGCTGGGCCCGCAGCGGACGCACTCCGGGGAAGGCGCTCATGGGGCTCGTGATCGTCGTGCCCGGCGAGAGCGGCCCGGGCATCGGCTGGGGAAAGGCCATCGGGCGCTTCCTCACGATGGGGTTCCTCTCGGGAATCTTCCTCGTCGGCTACCTGATGGTGCTCTTCCGCAAGGACAAGCTCGCGCTCCACGACCTGGTGGCCGGGACGCGCGTCGTCCAGCTGAAGAAATAGGCGGGCGGCCCGAAAAAACCAGCGATTGGCCCTTCGGGGGTTTGGGGGCACCGGCCATGGTGCCCCCAGGCAACTACGGCGTCCCGAGAACGGCGGACATCGCCGGCGAGATCCACACGGCCTCGGCGCGGCTGTTGCCCCCTTTGGCGCGATAGGCGCGGAGAGCGCGGCGCGCGCGGGCCAGGAGGGCTTCGTCCTTGCGCCCCTCGAGCAGGAACTGCGAGACCGAAGTGACGCAATCGAGGAGGTCGACATCGGGGGACGTGTCGCCCCGCGCCCGCAACCGGTCGACGAGCGTCGCCGCGAGCTCGAAGTCGGCGGCCGAGACGGCAGCGACCAGGTTCCGGCGCTCTTCCGAGGTGGGAGTCACGAAGGGCAGCGGTGTCGCCGTGGGCAGCTCCGGGGCCGGCGGCGCCGCCGTCGGGACCAGCTCGGGCGTCGGCGTCGGCCGCGGCGCGAGCGGCGGGGGAGCTGGCGTCGGAGTGGCGGGGGGAAGTGGCAGCGGCGTGGGCTCGGGCCTCGCCGCGGACGCTGCGGCCGCGCGCTCGGCTGCGCGCGTCTCCAGGACCCTCAGACGGCTCTCGAGGTCGGTGGACTCGGGCCAGGCCGAGATGACGCCGAACGAGCGCGACCTCTCGAGCGCATCCTTCGCGCGGGCCTCCTGCCCCAGCTCCATGCGCGCGACCCCGAGCCAGTAGTAGGGATCGTAGTGATCGGCGAACGCCCGCGTCGTCCCCAGCCGCTCGACCGGGGTCGCGTGGCCGGTCGCGAGGGCCTTCTCGAGAGAGTCGATCCCGGCCCGGTAGTCGCCGCGCTTCACGGCCTTGCGCCCCTGCTCGTAGAGCCGGGCTGCCTGATCGGGCGGTACAATCTGTGCATGGGCGGTCCGCGCCCACGGAGCGAGCGTCCCGAGGGTCAGGAAGAGAAGCGCGAAAAAACGCGTTCTCCCGCGTGAGATCGACCCCCTCTCGCGACACTCAGTACGTGGCACGACGCCATTCTAGATATGAAATTCACGAAGCCCCCCTGCCTCCTCCTCCACGCGTCGCCGAAGGCGACCGTGCTCATCCTCGCCGTGGCGCTCCTGGTGCCGGGCTCTGCCCGTTCGGCGGATCCCGTCGGCTGCCCGCCCTCGCGCCCCATCCTCAACGCCCTCGCCTCCGTGAAGGCCGGCCAGGGCTACGCGCTCACGTGGACGAACGTCCTCACCGACCGCGTGGGTCCCTCCGACTACTTCCTCCTCGAGCGCTCGACCGACGGCTCGTTCCTCGCGGGCGTCGAGCGCTTCAAGACCACCCGTTCGTCGTACTCCGTGCCGGCCAGCCCTGTGGGTGCCGCGCTGCTCTTCCACCGCGTGCTCGTGGTGTCGTCCTGCCCCGGGATCTCGCCCGGCTCGGTCGTCTCGAACATCGTGACGGTCCGCGTGGATTCCGGCTGCCCGGCGCCCGACGTGCTCCCCCCGGCCGTGGCGACGCCGGAGAACCCGCCCGCCTACACGACCTACGTCGTCACCTGGGACACCTCGGCCAGCGGGCCCGGCCCCGGCGGTGGCGGACCTTCCGACGTCAAATACCGGCTGCGCCGCGTGGCCCCCTATGAAACCCGCGAAACCGTGTCCGAGGGCGGCTCGGCCTCCTTCACCGATCCCGAAGGCGACTACACGTATCAGGTCCGGGCCGAATCCAGCTGCGGCATCGCCGGACCCTGGTCGGCGTCGCTGAGGGTCACGGTCGGCAGCGCGCTGCCTTCGGCGCTCGTCCTCCTCTCCGAGCCGCGGCCCATCGCGGTGGCCGCGCCCACGGAGCTCCCCACGACGTCGTTCACGGTGAGGAATGGCGGCACGAAGCCCGTCCCGGTCGAGGTCACGCCGAGCCGCGACGTTCTGGAGGTCCTGCCCTCCTCCTTCACCCTCGGCGCCAACGAGTCGCGGACCCTGACCGTGCGTCTTCGCCTCCTCGTCACGCTCTACAGCCCCCTCCACGAGTCGATCGAGCTCCGGGCGGGCGACGGCCCCGGGACCTCGCTGCGGGTGCCCATCGACGCGGCCATCGCGGCCAGCGAAGCTCCCGAGCCCGTTCGCTGGAGCGAGAAGGCCCTCGAGTTCGACTGGGACGGCGCGCCCGTCTACCGCACGCTCGTGAACCCCGCGAACGCGCCCGCCGCGTTCGTGAGCTCGGTCCGTCAGCCCTGGATCCTCGTCGACTCGCTGGACGGCCAGCCCTGGGACCGGCCTCTCGGCCCGCGGGAGAGCCGCGTGGTGCAGATCTCGGTGGATCGCGGCAAGCGCCGCGCCACGACGGGCACGGAGACGGCCGTCGTCTCGATCCTCACCGTCGGCCACCAGGAGGTCGCGAGCCTCACGGCCCTCGACGACGGAGCCCGCCTCTCGGCCTCGGTCGCCTCGGTTCGTCCGAGCTCGGTCGGTACCAAGACCCGGCTCCTCTATGCGGCCATGCCGAACGCGCCCGACGCGGCGGGAATCGGCCGGTTCTCGTCGGACCTCTGGCTCTCGAACCTCGACGCCACCGCACCCATCGACGTCGCGCTGCTCTTCACGCCCATCGTCCCCGCGGGCCAGCGGGCCGACGTGCGCGAGGTCGGGTTCCGCATGGCGCCCGGCGAGACCCGCCGCTACCGGAACATCCTCGCGAACGCGCTCGGCTACGAGGGCGCGTGCGAGCTCGAGGTGCGCTCGCCGTCGCCGACCCTTTCGGCCACGGTGCTCGTGAACAACCAACAGATCTCGGCGACCGTTCCCGCGAGCGCGCGGAGCGCGAAGCCCGGCGACTCCGCCGCCGTGACCACCCCCGCGGCGGTGACGAAGCAATATGGCTTCGAGATGCGGCCCACGATTCCCGGCGAGGGCGCGAAGGCGTCCGACCCGGCGTACGTGCTGTCGGGCCTCTCCCACATCCCGGGCAAGAGGCGCACGAACATCCTCCTCACCGAAACGACGGGCTTCGATTCGGACATCCTCGTCTCGCTTTACCGGCCGAACGGAGCCGGCGTACTCAAGGACGGCCAGGAGTTCAAGAAGCTGTTCACGGTTCCCGCTCTGGGCACGCTTCAGCTGAACGACGACGAGCTGTTCCCGCCCGAGTC
>JAEUQS010000221.1 GCA_016789625.1 Acidobacteriota bacterium
GGGCATCTGGACGACGCTGCCCATGCTCCTCAACGAGGAGCTCGGGGCCGACTGGTCGAGGTTCAAGGTGGAGCACGCGCCGGCCGGGGCGGACTACGCGCACACGGCGTTCGGCATGCAGATGACGGGCGGCTCCTCCACGACGTGGTCGGAGTTCGACCGCTACCGCCAGGTGGGCGCGATCGCGCGGACGCTCCTCGTGGCCGCGGCCGCGAAGCGCTGGGGCGTTTCGCCCGAGAGCTGCCGCGTGG
This sequence comes from Acidobacteriota bacterium, assembly GCA_016789625.1. Lineage (GTDB taxonomy): Bacteria > Acidobacteriota > Thermoanaerobaculia > UBA5066 > UBA5066 > JAEUQS01. The sequence goes on from JAEUQS010000221.1 coordinate 252, forward strand.
AGAACGGCGTCGTGATCCACGGCGAGAAGAAGCTCGCGTTCGGTGAGCTCGCGACCGAGGCCGCGGCTCTCCCGCCGCCTGCCGAGGTGAAGCTCAAGGACAAGAAGGCCTGGACGCTCATCGGCAAGCCGGTGAAGCGCCTCGACACGCCCGAGAAGTCGAACGGCAAGGCCGTGTTCGGCCTCGACATCCAGCTGCCGGGCCTTCTCACCGCCGTCGTCGCGCGGTCTCCGGTGTTCGGCGGAAAGGTGAAGTCCGTCGATTCCGCCGCGGCGAAGGCCGTGCCCGGGGTGCGCCACGTGTACGAAGTGCCCTCGGGCGTCGCGGTCGTGGCGGACCACTACTGGGCCGCGAAGAAGGGCCGCGACGCGCTGAAGATCGAATGGGACCTCGGCCCGGGCGCGAAGCTCGACACGAAAACGCTGCGCAAGGAATTCGCTGCACTCGTACGCACCGAGGGCCCCGTCGCGAAGACCCAGGGCGACGTGGCCAAAGCGCTCGGGGAGCCCGCGGCGACGAAGCTCGAGGCCGAATACGGCGTGCCGTACCTCGCGCACGCGGCCATGGAGCCCTTGAGCTGCACGGTGCGGAAGACCCCGGGCGGCGCCGAGATCCACATGGGGACGCAGTTCCAGACGGTCGACCAGATGGTGGCCGCGAAGATCCTCGGCCTCGCACCCGAGAAGGTCCTGATCTCCACCACCTTCCTGGGGGGCGGATTTGGCCGGCGGGCGACGCCCACGAGCGACGTCGTGACCGAGGCCGCGCACGTCGCGAAGGCCATCGACGCGCCGGTGAAGGTGATGTGGTCCCGCGAGGACGACATGCGTGGTGGCTACTACCGCCCGATGTTCGTCCACCGCGTGGAGGCCGCGATCGACGCGAAGGGCGCGCCGGTCGCCTGGCGCCAACGCATCTGTGGACAGTCGATCGTGGCGGGAACGCCGTTCGAGCCGATGCTGGTGAAAAACGGCATCGACGACACGTCGGTCGAGGGCGCTTCCGATTCGCCGTTCGTGACCGGGATCCCGAACCACCGCGTCGAGCTGCACACGCCGAAGCCCGGCATTCCGGTTCTGTGGTGGCGGTCGGTGGGCCACACGCACACGGCGTTCGCGGTGGAGTCCTTCGTGGACGAGCTCGCGCACGCGGCGAAAAAGGACCCTCTCGAGTACCGGCGGGGTCTCCTCGCGAAGCACCCGCGGGTCCTCGCAGTGCTCGAGAAGGCCGCGAAGGAGGCGGGCTGGGGCAAGCCGCTCCCCGCGGGCCGCGGACGCGGTCTCGCCGTGCACGAGTCGTTCGGCAGCATCGTGGCCGAGGTGGCGGAGGTCTCCGTGACGAACGGCCGCATCCGCGTGCACCGCGTGGTGTGTGCCATCGACTGTGGCACGGTGGTGAACCCGCTGAACCTCGAGGCCCAGATGCAGTCGGGCATCGCCTACGGCCTCAGCGCCGCGCTGCATGGCGAAATCACGCTCGAGAACGGCCGGGTCGAGCAGGGGAACTTCAACAGCTACCGGGTGCTGCGGATGAACGAGATGCCGAAGGTCGAGGTCCACGCGATCGAGAGCGGCGAGAAGATGGGCGGAGCGGGGGAGCCCGGCACGCCTCCCATCGCTCCGGCCGTCGCGAACGCGGTGTTCGCTCTCACGGGCAAGCGCCTGCGCGAGCTGCCGTTCCGGCTGTCCTAGAAGGAGATGGAGATGCACCGCACCGCATTCGCGATCCTCGGGGCCGTCCTCTTCTCCTCGGGGGCGGCATCGGCTCAGCAGAAAGCAGACGCCGTGAAGGCGTTCGACACGATCCAGACGGTCCTCCAGAGCCCGCGCTGTGTGAACTGTCACATCGCGGGGGATGCGCCTCTGCAAGGCGACGCCGGCACGCCGCATACGCAGGGTGTCGTGCGGGGCAAGGACGGCAAGGGAGTTCCGGGTCTGGCCTGTGCCGACTGTCATGGCGCGCAGAACACGCCCGCGAGCTACGGACCGTCGATGCCGCCCGGAGCCCCCGGCTGGCACCTGCCGCCCGAGTCGATGAAGATG
>JAEUQS010000228.1 GCA_016789625.1 Acidobacteriota bacterium
CCGGCGAGCTGCGTGCTGCGAGCCGCGGACGGCGATCTCGTGACACCGGGCTCCGTTCTGGCCGAGATCGAGGGACCCGCCATCGCCGTCCTCTCGGCCGAGCGCATCGCCCTGAACCTCGTTCAGAGGATGAGCGGGATCGCCACGATGACGCGGACCTACGTGAAGGCCGTCTCGGGCACGCACGCCGAGATCCTGGACACGCGTAAGACCGTTCCCGGCCTCCGCTCGTTCGACCGTTACGCGGTCCGGATGGGAGGCGGCACGAATCACCGCTTCGGGCTCGCTCACGCGTTTCTCATCAAGGACAACCACGCCGACGGCGCCGGGAGCGTGTGGGACGCGACGCGCCGCGCGTCGGACTTCCGCGCCATGAACCGCGGGCTCGCCAAGCTCCTCCTCGAGACGGAGGCCCGCACGCTCGACGAGGTGCACCAGGCCCTCGAGGCGGGGGCCGAGCGCATCCTCCTCGACAACATGACCGTCGAGGCCATGGCGAAGGCGGTCGAGGACGTCGCGCTCTACAACGAGGCGACGGGCGACTCGGTGACCACCGAGGCCTCCGGCGGCATGACCCCGGAGAAGGCCCGCGCCTCGGCTCTGGCCGGCGTGGACTTCGTCTCGGTGGGCGCGCTCACGCACTCGGTTCGCGCAGTCGACATCGCGCTCGACGTCACGGTGGGCGGCGCGCGCAAGCACGGCCCGAAGGTGGAGCTCGCGGCTCTCGCGAAAGCGGCTCCGAAGAAGCCCGCGAAGAAGAGTCCTCCCCCCCGGAAAAAGCCGGCCAAGAAGAAGCGTTGAGCAGGACGTCGTTTCCCGAGCGTTTCCGGGTGCCCGTGCTCGTTTTGGGCTCGGGCATCGCCGGGCTCACGACGGCCTACGTCCTCGCGCGGCGGGGCGTCAAGGTGCTCGTCGCCACGAAGGCTCAGGATCCGGACGACTGCAACACGGCCTGGGCGCAAGGCGGGATCATCTACTCCGGCAAGAACGACTCCCCCCGCTCGCTCGTGAAGGACATCCTCGCGGCCGGCGACGGCCTCTGCTTCCCCGAGGCCGTCACGCGGCTCGCCGAGGTGGGCCCCAAGGTCGTGAAGGAGCTCCTCATCGACACGCTGGGCGTGCCGTTCACGCGGACCTCCCGCGGCGAGCTGGATTTCACGCGCGAGGGCGCGCATTCCGTGGCGCGCATCGTCCATTCCAAGGACGCCACCGGCCGGGCCCTCGAGGACGCGCTGCTCGCCGCCGTCGCGGCCGAGAAGAACATCACCATCTGGACCGAGGCGACGGCCATCGACCTCATCACCGCGCGCCACCACTCGACCGACGTGGCCCAGCGCTACGCGCTCCAGGACCCCTGTCTCGGCGCGTACGTGCTGGACCGGGACGCGAAGGTCCACACGGTCCTCGCGGACTTCACCGTTCTCGCGACGGGGGGCGTGGGCCGGCTCTTCCAGCACACCACGAACACGCCGCACGCGATCGGCGACGGGCTGACCATGGCCGCCCGGGCCGGAGCCGCCACGCTCAACCTCGAGTACGTCCAGTTCCACCCGACGACGCTCTACCACCCGGACGCGCCCGGCTACCTCATCTCCGAGGCCCTGCGCGGCGAAGGGGCGGTGCTCCTCAACAAGGCCGGCGAGGCCTTCATGGAGCGCTACGACCCCAAACGGAAGGACCTCGCCCCGCGCGACGTCGTGGCGCGGGCGATCGTGGAGGAGATGACGACGCGCGGGGACGCGTGCGTCTATCTGGACCTCGCGCACCATTTCGAGACGCACGACGGGCAGAGCATCCGGGACCGCTTCCCGAACATCGCGGAGACCTGCGCCACGTACGGAATCGACATCTCCAAGGAGCCCATTCCCGTGGTGCCGGCGGCGCACTACTTCTGCGGCGGCGTCCTCGTGGACCTCGAAGGCAAGACGACGATCCGGCACCTCTATGCCGTTGGAGAGACGAGCTGCACGGGCGTCCACGGCGCGAACCGGCTGGCCTCGACCTCGCTTCTCGAAGGCCTCACGTGGGGGCACGCCGCGGCGCACGGCATCGCGGACAGGCTCTCCCAGGGTCCCGCGTTCTCGGCCCGCATCTGGAAGGCGATCCCCGACTGGGTGGCTCCCGGCAACGCGCGCAACGAGGATCCGGCCCTCGTGCAGCAGGACTGGGCGACCATCAAGAGCACGATGTGGAACTACGTGGGCATCGTGAGGACGCAGGAGCGTCTGCAGCGCGCCGTCGCGGACATCCGGGATCTCGAGAAGCGGCTCCTCCGCTTCTACCACGTCACGACGATCTCGAAGTCGATCGTGGACCTCCTGCACGGCGTCCACGCGAGCCTGCTGATCGCGCAGGCGGCATTGAAGAACCCGATCTCCCGCGGAGCGCACTACAGGCGCAATTGAGGGTCCTCCGTCCCGGAAAAAACAGCCGGCGCCTCCGCCTTCGAGAGCTTGCGCGCGAGGCGTCGAAGCGCGAGCGCGATTCCCGTCCAGACGAGGACGGTCCCTCCCAGGGAAGCGACGCCGGCGACGAGCTGACCGAGGAGACCGAGCGCCTCGCCCGTGTGCAGGAAGCGGAGCCAGCCGCGCGCACGCCGGCCGGCGCTCCCTGCCGAGAACGGCGCCCACTTCGTGACCTCGCCCGTGTCCCGGTCCACGGTGAGCTGACCCCGCTTCTGCGGCTGGCCGCCCGTACCGGAGTCGACGTTCACGACGAGCGGCGCCTGCGCCGAGCCTGCAAGGCGCACCGTGAGCGCGCGCCACTCCGGATCCTGCAGGCGAGCCTTCGCGATGGCCGCGTCGAGCCCCCGCCAGGCCGCTGGGTCCGGCTGCGCCGGTCCGCGGCTCGCGCCCCCGGCATTCGCCGTCTGCGTGGGCCTCTTCTGCGGCTCCTCGCCCGCGAGGCGCAGCACGAGATCGCTGCCCCAGGTGAACGAGATGGGCACCGCCGACACGACGACCACCGCGAGCGGGATCGCGCACCAGATCCCGATCGTGTTGTGCCAGTTGAAGTCCCGGGCCCTGCCCTGCAGCCCCCCGCGGAACCAGGTGATCGCGCGCACCGACACCTTCGTCCACACGCGGGGCATCCAGAGATAGAGCCCCGAGAGAACGATGAACAGGAAGACGAGGTTCGACACGCCCGTCACGAGCCGGGCGGTCTTGCGGCCTTCTCCCGAAAGCGCGAGCCAGCGATGCAGGTCGGTGACGGCGTCGAAGAACCCGCGGACGGAGGTCGATCCCTCGCCGAGCACGTGAGCATCGTAGGCGTCGAGGTACACGACACGTCCCTTGGGCAGGCCGACGGCGACGGGCGCGTCCGCGGCGCGCCGGAACGTCATGGACGTCGGTATCGCGTCGGCCCTCGCGGCGAGGAGGGAAGGGAGCAGCTTCTCGGGACCGAGCGACGGGGCGTTCGCGGCGGGCGGAGACGAACGAAACCCCCGATCGGCGAACGCGACGATCTGCTTCTCGAAAGCGAGGAGGACGCCCGTGGCCGACATCACGAGGATGACGAGCCCCGCCGAGACCCCTGCGACGAGGTGGCTCCAGAACAGGATCTTCCTCACGAGCTTCATGCGTCGGCCCAGCGCCTCAGGAGGTTGTGGTACACGCCCGTGAGCTGCACGGCCGACGGGTGATCCGGGGCCTCCGAGAAGGTCCGCTGGATCGCCGAATCGAGGTCGAAGAGGAGCGTCCGTTCGCCATCGTCGCGGACCATACTCTGGATCCAGAAGAACGCCGCCACGCGCGCGCCGCGCGTCACGGGGCGCACGTGGTGGAGGCTCGACGCCGGGTAGAGAACCAGGTGCCCCGCGGGCCGCTTCACGCTGTGGAGGCCGTAGACGTCCTCCACGACGAGCTCGCCACCCTCGTACTCGGCGGGCTCGGCGAAAAAGAGCGTCGCCGAAAGATCGGTCCGGATGCGCAAGGGCGTGCCGGGCACCTGACGGATCGCGTTGTCGACGTGCGTGCCGAACGACTGCCCGCCCGAGTACCGGTTGAACAGCGGAGGGAAGACGCGGAGCGGCAGCGCCGCCGAGAGGAAGAGGAGGTTCCCCTGGAGCGCCGTGAGGATCGTCTCGCCCACCCGGCGCGCGGCGGGATGGTCCTCGGGAACCTGTTGGTTGTCCTTCGCGCGGGCCGACTGGTGTCCCGCCGTGACGCGGCCGTCGACCCAGTCGGCGGCATCGAGGAGCAGCCGCGCGCTCGCGACCTCATCGGGAGTCAGGACGGCGGGCACGGAGAGCAGCACGTCAGAACCTCACCGCGGCCGAGAGCGAGGCCGAGCGCGCCGCGCCCGGCACGAAGTGCCCGCCGCCCACGCGATCGATGTAGCGCTCGTTCGTGAGGTTGTTCACGTTGAGGCGCAGCGTGAAGAGGTCCCCGAACCCCCAGGACGCCATCGCGTCGAAGAGCCAGTAGTCGGGTGCCGTGCGCGCGCCGGAGTTGCCGTTGAGGCGCTGCCCGACGAACGAGGCGCCGCCGCCGACCTCGAGCTCCCAGGGAAGCTGGTACGAGAGCCACAGGTTCAGCGAGTGCCTCGGCGTGTTGCCGAGAACGTGCCCGATCTCGGAGCTCGTGTTCGAGGCCTTCACCTCGCTGTCCATGAACACGTAGCCCGCGAAGATCTGGAGGCCCGGCAGAACGCGCCCCGCCGCGGAGACCTCGGCACCGGTGACCGTCTGCTCACCGTCGAGCACGGTCGGCGCGTCCCCGGGATTGACGCCCGGTGTGCGGGCGTTCGTCTTCTCCGTGCGGAACGCCGCCGCGTTGAGCGTGAGCCGCGCCGCGAGGAGATCCCACTTCGTGCCGATCTCCGCCGAGAAGCTCGACTCGGGCTCGAGCGCGACGGTCGCGGCCGACAGGGTCAGGGCTTCGGCGCTGGGGTTGAACGACGTGCCGGCTCCGGCGTAGACGCTGCCGGAGGGGAGCGGCTTGAACACGAGACCCGCCCGCCAGCTCAGCATCGAGTCGGTGCGCTCGAGCACGGTGGGCGCGCCCGTCGCGGGCGTGGCCTCGCAATCGACCGAGAAGCGGTCCCAGCGGAGGCCGCCCGTGGCTTCCCACTTTTCCGAGAGCTTCAGCGTGTCGAACGCGTAGAGCGCGAGTGAATCGGCAGCGCCGTCGTTCACCGCGCCCGTCCTCACGATCGGACCGGCGTACTCCTGATCCGGGTTCGGATCGAAGAGGTCGGCCACCGGCGCGGCCGGGCCGGATCGCAGGTAGTTCCTCGAGGTCTCCCGCGCGAGCTCGACCCCGCTCACGATCGCGTGGCCGATCGGGCCCGTCTTCAGGGTGAGGGTGAGATCGGTCTGGTTCGCGAGGACGCCGTCGGTCATGTCGCGCGACTGGAGCTGCCGTGTGAGATCCGTCGACGTGTTGCTCACGAAGCGGGGCGCCGTGATGACGGAGTCGCGTTCGGTGCGGCCGTAGCGGAGCAGGCTCCGGAGCTTCGCCGAGCCGCTGAAGTCGTGGTCGAGCTGAACGGACGCGATGCCGGTCCCGGTCTTCTCGTAGTCCCTCGACCTCAACCCGTAGAAGCTGTCGAAGTCGACCGGAGGCGCCTGATCCTGATACGCCGCGAGCGCCGTGTTCGTGCCCGGGACCCACGGGATGCCGTAGTCGGGCAGGTTGTCCTGGCTGAGATACGAATAGCCGATCGTGAGCCGCGTGGGCTGGCCGAGACCGAACGCGAGCGACGGGGCGACGCCCCAGCGGGAGCTCTCGACCGCGTCGCGGCCCGGGGTGTCCGCGTCCGTCCACATGGCGTTGACGCGGACCGCGGCATTCTCGAGTCCGGCCGCGCCGAGCGGCTGGTTCACGTCGAGCGTCGCGCGCTTGGAGTTCGACGTGCCGCCCGCCAGGGAGACCGTGCGGGCCACCCCGGCCAGCGGCGACTTCGTCGAGAGGTTCACGGAGCCGCCCGTGGAGCCCCGCCCCGCGAAGGAGGACGCCGGCCCCTTCACGATCTCGACCTGCTCGAGGTTGAACGGGTCGCGGGCGTACCCGCCGAAATCGCGTACGCCGTCGACGAAGATGTCGGTGCGGGCGTTGAACCCGCGGATCGAGAGGTTGTCGCCGTTCGGCACTCCGCCCTCGCCCGCCTGGATGCTGATGCCCGAGACGTTGCGCAGGACGTCACGCAGCGTCGTGGCGCCCTGCTGCTCGATGACGGCGCGGGGCACGACCGTTATCGTCTGGGGAACGTCGCGCAGGGGCTCGGTGTACTTGGGAGAGGAGAGCGGAAACGCCGGGGCCGTGACGTCCACGGCGGCCGCGCTCGAGCGGAGGGAGAGCGTCACGGCCGTCGACAAAGTGAAGCGGTAGGTCACGCCCGTCCCCGCAAGGATCTGCTCGAGAGCCTGAGCCACGCGGTGGAGGCCGGAGACGCCCGGGGAAGGGATCGCCCGGATCGCGTCCTCGGTCACCGTGAACTTCAGCCCGCTGACGCTCGCGAACGCGTCGAGGACGTCTCCGAGCTGCCCCGGAGGGATGTCGAACCGCGGCACGGGCGCGGACTCGAGAGGCTTCGCGGCGCCGGCGGACGGGGACGGCGCGGGTGCCGGAGGCGCGGCCTCGGACCGGGCGGCGAGGAGGGCGCTCACGGCGCCGAGGGCGCCCAGCGCGCCCAGTGCGCCGAAAGCGCGGGGGGGCCGGCGCCGCATCCTCCGCGGGCGCCTGGCGGGCTTCGAGGGAATCGTCCGGATCTTCATCGCGCACTCCCCGGCGGAGCCGAAGGCCCCGCGCTTCTGCGGTGAGACTCTGTCTCAGTGAAGCCACGATAATATTGCGACAGCGTCTCAGTCAATGCGGAAAACGCGCGGCATGGAGAGAGGTGCCGCGAGGCCCGGGGTCAGCTTCCGGGAACGACGATGAGGACGCTGCCGGCCGCGGGGCCGACGCTCACGGGCGTCGCGCCCGCGGGGTCCCCGTCGACCTGAACTTCCAGCTCGTAGCCCGCGAGGGAGCGGGCCCGGAACTCGCGCACGGGAAAGCGCTCGACTCCGCGCACGCCCAGATGTCGCGCCTTGCCGCCCGACAGCAGGTGGTAGAACGCGAGGAGATCCTTGCGGCTGCGGGACGTGAAGAGCACGAGATCGAGGAGGTCGTCCTCGGGAGACGCGTACGTCGAGAGAACGGGATCGCCTCCGTACTTTCGCGTGTTCGCCGAGAGCACGAACGTGGCTTCCCGCGTGAAGGCGCGGCCCTCGGCATCGATTCCGTCCACCCGAATCCCGGGGAACTCGTACTTGAGCCACTCGAGCGTGGCCGTCCAGCCGATCCCCACGCGCCCGAACGCGCGCTTGAGCCACGGCACGATGTTCGTCATCACCCGCCCGTCGAAGCCCACGCCCGTGCCGATGAGCGATGTGCGGCCCGCGGAGGTCCAGGTCGTCAGCCTCCGGGTCGCGTCCGAGAGGACGATCTCCTCGGCGCGCCTCATGTCGAGGCCGATGCCGTACTCCCGCGCGACGACGTTCGTCGTGCCGCCGGGCAGGATCGCGATCGGCGTCACCGTGCCGACGAGCGCGGCCGCGGCCTCTCCGACGGTTCCATCCCCGCCGCAGACCACGACGACGTCGGGGCCCTCGGTCAGGTGCTTCCGAACCAGCTCGGTCGCATGGCCGGCCCTCTCGGTGGGAAGGTTCACGAGCGACAGCCCCCGGGCGTCGAGCCGCTCCATCGTGCGGAACATCTCGTCCCGGCGATCGCGGTTTCCGGCCTTGGGGTTGTAGACGAGGAGGCCCTGCCCCTTCGGCATCAGATCGATCCTGGGGGTTTCTCGATCCCCCCAGTCCCGCCCAGAGGAAAGGTCATCCGGGAAACCTCACGCCCAGGATCGGCACGCGAGCCAGATGAGGCCGTCGCCGGGACGGATGTTGGCGAACAGGAACTTCAGGTCGAACCCTCCGGCCGCGGTCAGCAGCCAGGTTTCGGTGCTGAAGCGGTCCCCGGCCTTGAAGATGCCGGAGGCGCTGCCCTGCTTGTCCACCCAGGTGTCGTCCCCCACGATCGAGTAGTTGCACACCATCTGGCCGCCGCGAAGGACCTGCACGGCGCCGGACTTCACGCTCTCGATCTTCGAGCTGTCCATGGACGCGTGGAACAGAGGCCAGGCCGTCTTCACGAGGAGCGGCGTGCCCTCCCGCGTGTAGAAGTAGATGTTGGTCCCGCTCGGAATCTCGATGAGCTCGTGGACCTTGATCTTGTTGCCGGAGTTGCCCACCGGCTTCGTCTGCGCGTAGGACGTGGCGTGCGAGGAAACGACCCAATCCGTCATGGCGCGGAAAATAGCACCAGACGAAGCGCAGGGCGTTCTCTATTCGTCGAAGAGCGTCGCCGTCCCGGTGCTCTTCGGCGTGAGCCCCAGGTGCCGGTACGACTGCGCCGAGGCGACACGCCCCTTGGGCGTCCGCAGCAGGAAGCCCGCCTGCAGGAGGAACGGCTCGTAGAGGTCCTCGATCGTGCCCTTGTCCTCGCCCACCGAGTGGGCGAGCGCGGAGAGCCCCACGGGGCCTCCCGCGAAGCGGTCGATCATCACCGTGAGGATGCGGCGATCGATCTCGTCGAGGCCGAAGGAGTCCACCTCGAGCTTGTCGAGCGCGTAATGCGCGCCCTCTTTCGTGATGTGCGTCGCGCCGCCGACCTCGGCGTAGTCGCGCACGCGGCGGAGCAGCCGGTTCGCGATCCGCGGCGTGCCGCGGCTTCGCCGCGCGATCTCGGGCGCCGCGTCGGCGTTCACGGGACAGCCGAGGATGTCGGCCGATCGCACGACGATGGTCGTGAGCGCGGCCGGGTCGTAGTAGTCCAGCCGGTGCGTGATGCCGAAGCGCGCGGTGAAGGGCTGCGAGAGGAGGCCCGCGCGCGTCGTGGCACCCACGAGCGTGAAGGGCGGCAGCTTCAGCTCCACCGTGCGCGCGCCCGGCCCCGTGCCGATCACGAGGTCCAGCTTTCCGTCCTCGAGAGCGGGGTAGAGGATCTCCTCGACCGTCGCCGGCATGCGGTGGATCTCGTCGATGAAGAGGACGTCGCCGGGCGAGAGCCCGGTGAGGATCGCCGCGAGATCGCCGGCTTTCTCGAGAGCGGGCCCCGCCGTGACGCGCACCTGGGCCGACATCTCGCGCGCGATGATGTGGGCGAGCGTCGTCTTGCCGAGGCCGGGCGGTCCGAAGAGGAGCACGTGATCGAGCGGTTCGTGCCGCCGCCGCGCGGCCTCGATGAAGACGCCGAGGGTCTCCTTCAGCTTGGGCTGGCCGATGAACTCCGAGAGCGCCCGGGGCCTCAGCGAAAGCTCGGGCTCGGCCTCTTCCTCCTGGGCGACACCGGAGAGGAGTCGTTCATCCACGGAGAGACTCTACAGTTACTTGGGGGCGAGCCGCTTGAGCGCGAACCGGAGGAGATCGTTGAGATCGTTGCCGGCTTCCTTGGCGGCCGCCATCACCGCGGTCTCGGCCTGCGCGGCCTTGTAGCCGAGGTTCAGGAGCGCGAGGATGGCGTCCGAGGCGACGGTCGAGAGCGCGAGGGGCTCCTTGCCCGCCGTGCCCGCCAGATCGCTCATCTTCTCTTTCAGCTCCACCCCGAGCCGTTCCGCGAGCTTCTTGCCCACCCCGGGGATCGACGAGAGCCGCTTCACGTTCTGCGTGGCGATGGCGGCCACGAGCTCCGGAACGGGCAGACCCGAGAGGATCGTGAGCGCGACCTTGGGGCCGATGCCGCTCACCGAGAGGAGCTTCTCGAAGACCGTCCGCTCCTGGGCCGTCGCGAAGCCGAAGAGCTGGATCGCGTCCTCGCGGACGATGGTCTTCACGAGGAGCGTCGCCCTCTCCGAGGGCTTGGGCAGCATGGTGAACGTGCCCAGCGGGATCGACACCTCGAAGCCCACGCCGCCCACGTCGAGGAGGACGCGGTCGGGACGGGCTTCGAGGAGCGTGCCGCTGAGGCGACCGATCATGGAAGCTCCTAGGCTCTGCCGCCGAGACGGGCCAGGAGCTCCTTGTTGACGTCGATCTTCATCTCCGCGCGCTTGCGGGCGATGAGCGCCTGGACGAGGCGGCCGGACTTCTGCTGCCGGAGCTGCTGGCGGATGCCGTCCCTCTCCTTGTCGAGGGCGGCGCGGTCCAGCTCGTTGCGCTCGAGCACGCGGGCGAGGAGGGCACCCTTTCCGGGTACCGTGATCGGGCCGACGACGTCGCCGGGCTTGGCCGCGAAGACGGCGTCGAGCACTCCCTGGGCCTGGCCGAGATTGGGAATCGGGCCGCCCTTGCCGAACGGCTCGGGGGTCTGGATCACGACGCCGAGGTCCTTCGCGACGTCCTCGAGCGACTTGCCCTCGGCCATCTTGCTCTTCATGAAGGCGACGGTGGACTCGTCCTGTCTCTTCCGAAGGAGGTCGGCCATGACCTTGGTCTTGACCTCCTCGAACTTCGGAACGCCGGGCTTCTTCACGTCGACGAGCTTCACGACGGCCTCGCCGCGGCCCACCGAGATGGGCTCCGGCGCGACCTCCTCGAGAGAGAGCGCGAAGACGGCCTTGGAGAACGCGGGGTTCGGCCCGATGCCCGCGAACTCGCCGCCCTGGGCCGCGTCGTCGGTTTCGTTGAACGTGATGTTCGTCGTGGTGAGGCGGCGCAGCTCGTCGTCGGAGGGCTTCTTGCCGAGCTTGGCGACGCGGTCGAGCAGCTCGCGGGCGAGCCGCTTGGTCTCCTCGCCGGCCTTCTTCTGCTGGAGGTTCGCGCGGAGCCCCGGCGCGACCTCGAAGAGGGGCTGGACCCGGGGCTCGGTGTGCTCGAGCACCTGGATGACGTGGTAGCCGTAGACGGTCTTCACGGGGCCCACGATGTCGTTCACCGCGGCGCCGAACGCGGCGGCCGAGAACTCCGCCACCATCGCGTTCCTGGGGAAGGAGCCGAGATCTCCGCCGTTCGGACCCGAGGCGGTGTCCTCGGACTCGGCCTTGGCGAGGGCCGCGAAGTCGGCGCCGGCCTTGAGCTTCTTGAACGCCGCGTCGGCCTTGGCCTTCGCCTCGGCCTCCGAGCCCGCCTTCTGGCTGTCGACCTTGTAGAGGATGTGGCGGGCCTTCACCTCCTCGTCCTTCCGGTAGGAGTCGAGGTTGGCGTTGTACTCGGCCTGGACCTCGGCGTCGGTCACCGCGAGGGTGGCAGCGACCCTCTGCCGGTCGACGAGAAGGTACTTGGCCCTGCGGCGCTCGGGCTGCGTGTAGGCCGCCGGGTTCTTGTCGAAGAGGGCCTTGGCGTCGGCTTCCGTGGCCCCTTCGTCGGTCGTCACGGCAGGGAGGAGCGCATAGGCGATCTTCGCCTTCACGCTGCGGCTCGCGAAGTCGGCCTCGACCTCGTCGTCACCGACGAACGTGGCCTCGGTGAGCCAGCGGTTCACCTTCTCGAGCAGCATCTGCTCGCGCATGTCGGCCTCGAACGCGGCCGGCGTGAGGTTGGCGTTGGCGAGCATCCGGCGGTACGTGGCCTCCCCGACGAACGCACCGTCCTTCATGAAGAGGAGCTTGCCGTCGGAGCCCTTCATCGTCAGGACGCGACGGGAGATCTCGGCGTCCGAGACGGAGAGCCGCAGCCTTTCGGCCTCCTGCCGCATGAGCCGGCGGTCGATCATGGTGTTGAGGACCTGCTCGGGCAGATTCAGCATCTTGAGCATCTCGGGGTTCCACTGCTGGCCCTGCTGCGTGTACATCTGCCGGTAGCGGTCTTCCATCTCCCGCACCTCGCGCTGGAGGTCGGTCGCGGAGATCGTGAACGGGCCCGCCGTGGCCGCGACCTCGGTCTGGCCGGCGCCCACCTGCGTGGTGCCCATCCCCCAGTCGACGAACACGAAGACCACGAACACGGCGATGACGGCCCAGAGCACCCACTTGAGCTGCTGGAAGTTGTCACGAAAGGTTTTGAGCATCGGATCCTCAGGATTCCTCTGGATGGGACGTGGCACGACCTTGCGGCGCGCAGGAACCTTCGACCATAGCGCACACCCGGCGCCTGCGTAAAGCCCCGGGGGGGCTATGCTATAAGACCTGTTTCGGACCGTAAGGTCCTGTGAGAACGGCTCTTATGGCATTGAAGAGAGACGGCCGCAAGCTCGAGAAGGAACTCGAGGACTACTACGTCTCGGGCGAGACGATCCTGAAGGGGATCTTCGCGTTCGTGGTGGCAGCGCTCCTCGTGGCCGGCGGGGTCTACGCCTACATCAAGGTCCGGACGCTGACGCCCGAGAAGGTCCAGGCGCTGATCCAGGAGGTCGAGGTCGGGATCGCGGATGCCCGCAAGCTGTCCGGCGACAGCGCGGAGCTGAACCTCGCGACGGCCCGGATCACCGAGGCCAAGGCCTTCCTCAGGGCGGGCCAGCTCGAGAAGGCGAGGAGCTCGGCGCTCGACGCCCAGAAGCTGCTCCCCAAGAGGACCGAGGGCGGCGATGTGACTCCGCCCCGCTTCGACGGGACGATCACGGCGGTTGCCGGGAAGGTCGAGATCCAGCGCGCGAACCGGACCTCCTGGGAGAACGCCAAGCAGGACATGAAGCTCGTGGAGGGCGACTTCCTCAAGACGGGCCCCTCGGGCGCCGCCGAGGTTCTGGCCATCGACGGCACGTTCTTCCGCATCAAGGCCAACACCCTGTTCGAGATGCACCGCGCGAACACCGGCTACCAGGGCGGAGGCGAGAAGGGCGCGCGGCGGTCGGGCGGCAAGGTCGTCGTGGGCGTCATCGACACGTCCACGGCCGAGGGCTCGCAGTCGTACATCAAGACCGACGCCGTGACGGCCGAGGTCGGGCAGCGGTCGGATGTCGCGGTGTCCGTCGACGACGCGCGGAGCACGGAGACGTCCGTCTATCGCGGCGGCGCCACGCTGCGCGTCGAGGGCGGCTCGAGCGCCGCGCTCGCCGAGCGCGAGGCGGCGACGGTCGCCCGCGGCGCCAAGGACATCGGCCCGCGCCGGCGCATCCCCGATTCGCCTCAGCTGCTCTCGCCCGAGGACAACTTCGCGATCGACCTCCGCAAGGGCGGCCAGGTCACGCTCAAGTGGAAGAAGACCGACGCCCAGCGGTACCGCCTCCAGGTGGCCAAGAGCCGTCTCTTCGTCGACGACTCGCTGAGCGTCGACCTCTCGGACCGGACGAAGACCGAGGCCTCGCTCAAGGTCACCGAGGAGGGCCTGTTCTTCTGGCGCGTCATGGCCCTCGGCGCCACGACGGCCACGAACTCGGAGTGGTCGAAGTACGCGAGGTTCCGGGTCCAGGCCACGGGCAGCGCCCCCACGACCGGCGAGCCGCCGACCCTCACGCTGAAACGGCCGACCGTGTACGGTACCGTCGTGATGCTCGAAGGAAAGACCTCTCCGGGCGCCAATGTGCTCGTGAACGGCGAGAACGCCGACGTGGACATCTCCGGCAACTTCAAGAAGACGCTCACCGTGAACGTCGAGGGAGCTCAGGAGATCGTCATCCAGGCCATCGACGGCCAGGGCCGCAAGACCGAGCGTCGCGAGCCCGTCGTCATACAGTTCTGATCTCTCCGAAAGGATTCGTTCTTGGCTGTTCGCTCTTTCTTCTCCCTGTTCTCGTCGGACCTCGCGATCGACCTCGGCACGGCCAACACCCTCGTCTATGCCGAGGGCCGGGGCATCGTGGTTCGCGAGCCCTCCATCGTGGCCATCAACAAGATCACCAACAAGGTCGAGGCCGTGGGCTCCCAGGCCAAGGAGATGCTGGGCCGGACTCCGGGCAACATCGTCGCCATCCGGCCCATGAAGGACGGCGTCATCGCCGACTTCGAGGTCACGGAGCGGATGCTCGACTACTTCATCAAGAAGGCGCACGGCCGCTCGCTCTTCGTGCGGCCGAAGATCGTCATCTCGGTGCCTTCGGACACGACGCCCGTCGAGAAGCGCGCCGTGAAGGACTCCGCGCTCCAGGCCGGCGCGAGCGAGGTCTTCATCATCGAGCAGGCCATGGCGGCCGCCATCGGCTCGGGGCTCCCCATCACCGAGCCCACGGGCAACATGATCGTCGACATCGGCGGCGGCACCACCGACGTCGCCGTGATCTCGCTCGCCGGCATCGTGTACTCGCGCTCCGTGCGCGTCGCCTCGAACGAGATGGACGAGGCGATCATTCAGTACATCAAACGCAAGTACAACCTCCTCATCGGCGAGCGCACGAGCGAGCAGATCAAGATCGAGATCGGCTCGGCCTACCCGCTCGACGAGCCCATCACCATGGAGGTGAAGGGCCGCGACCTCGTGGAGGGCATTCCCAAGACGCTCACGATCACCGATGCCGAGGTGCGCGAGGCGCTCGCCGAGACGGTGGGCATCATCGTGGACGCCGTGCGGGTCGCGCTCGAGAAGACACCGCCCGAGCTCTCCGCCGACATCATGGACAAGGGCATCGTCCTCACGGGCGGCGGCTCCATGCTGAAGAACCTCGACAAGCGCCTCCGCGAGGAGACGGGGCTCCCCATCTCCCTCGCCGATGAGCCGCTCTCGTCCGTGGCCCTCGGCACCGGCGCGATGCTCGCGGACGTCGACCTGCTGCGGAAGATCTCGATCGACTAGCGGAAGGCCAGCCGCACACCGATGCCCTCCCCGCCCGGACCCCTCCTGCAGCGCCGGCCGCTTCTCCTCCTCGCGGCGCTCCTGTCCTCGTGCTTCGTGCTTCTCTCCCTCCAGGTGAGGCGGGGCGCCGTCACCGCGCTGGAGGGGTTCCTCCTGGACGCCACGACCCCGTTCGTCCTCGTGGTCACCGAGGGCCGCGAGGCGGTTTCGCGCGTCTCCTTCTGGTGGTCCACGCGCGACGGGCTGCTCGCGGCGAACGCGGCCAAGGAGCGGCGCATCGAGGAGCTGGAAGGCAAGCTCCTCGAGCTCCGCGACGCGGAGACCGAGCGGCAGCGGCTCATCGCCCTCCTGAACGCGCACCCGTCCCCGCCCGCGCCGACCGTGCCCGCGCGGCTCCTCGCGCTCGAGAGCGCGGGACCCTTCCAGACGGCGCTCCTCTCTCAGGGCTCGAAGGCGGGGATCGGGATGGGCGGCGTCGTCGTCTCGGCGCGCGGGCTCCTCGGCCGGATCGTCGCCACGGGACACAACACGTCGCGCGTCCAGCTCCTCAACGACCGCACGGCCGCGGTGGGTGTGCTCCTCGTGCGTACGGGCCGCGCGGCCGTCGCCCGTGGCGACGGAGCCGGCGGCCTCGCCGTCCTGTACGTCCCGACGATCGCCGACGTCCTCGCGGGGGACGTTCTCGTGACCGCCGGGACGGACGGCGTCTATCCCCGCGATCTTCCCGTCGGCCGGATCCGCGAGGTGCGGCGGTCCAGCCATTCGCTGTTCCTCGACCTCCCCGTGGAGCCCGCGGCAAACCCCGTGAAAGAGCCCC
>JAEUQS010000140.1 GCA_016789625.1 Acidobacteriota bacterium
GTCATGAATGCCGTCTTCGTCGCCATCCTCTTCACCTCGTGACCCGTCGCCCCCTTTGTGGCGACTCAAGGTCTCCTTCATGTGCCGCCTCTTCCGTTCAATCGTCTTGGACGGAACCTTGTTCTGTTTCATGATCTCGCCGTCGAGCAGAACGATCACCCACCCCGGGAGGAACATGTAGAAGATGCGGATCTGCTTGCCCCGCAGCTCGAAGAGACCGTCGCCGAGCATTCCGGACTGCGGCCGGCGCAGCTGGTTGCCCTGTTGCCCGAGGAGTCCGATGAGGGCAATGGCTTCTACCCTATCTCGCCCGTTAGGGACGACACGAAGGCCCAGACGGGCTTCTCACCCGTTCGGTCTCGTAGGCGTCGATGGTCCAGCCGTCCGCCGCCATGTCGAAACGATAACTCAAGGGTTATTAATTCTCAAAGGGCTTCGCCTCGTCCCGCCCGCCGCCTCGCTAAGCGCTGCCCTGCAGGGATCCTCTGGAAACGCGGCGTTCCTCGGAACCTGGTTTCACCGCGCAGCGTCCACCGACTTCACCTCGCCTTCTGGCCCGTGAGAGCCTCACGAGCCATGCCGAATGACGCAACGGACGGACACTCACTGGAGATCCGTGCTCTCACCACCTCACTCAAGACTCGGCTCCTGGATCGTGCTGGTCTCAGGGCACTTCTCGCCGCCAAGCACTTCATGGCCATCGCTCTCGGTACGGCGCTTTCGGTCTGGAGGTCTCGCCCCGACCCCGAGAGGGACGCCGTGGGCCAGCGCGTCGAAGCGAGCTATCAACTCCCGCTCGCGCTGTCCGCCACCAAGATCCGCCGCGAGCGGTGGAGGAAGCTGCCCGAGCGCGGGCGCCCTCACTACACGCCTTCGCAGAGATTCTAGATCCTCAAGATCCGCGCCGCCCTCGTGCTCTCGGTCCGCGAGACGGCGGCGATGTTTGCGGTCGCCGAGTCGACGATCTACGAATGAGAGTCGCTTCTCCGCACCGCACAGGAGAGGAACCCCGGTGTTCGGCAAGTCGGCGAGCGCGTCGTCGCTCGGCCACCTGTCCGGCGCTTCGCCGACGCCGTGCGGCACCTCGTGCTCTTCATGTCGCAGGCCGGGATCGGCGGACAGGACAAAGTTGCCGAGACCATGGCTCGACTCGGCTTCAAGGTCTCGGGCAGGACGGTCGGCAGGATCCGGAACGAAAAGCGCGTGCCTCCGGACGCCGCCGCGAAGACCAAGGACTCGCAGACGTCCACCCCCGCCGAGGGCACCACCAAGACCTCCAGGGAGAAGGAGAAGAAGCGGCCCCGCGCCGTCGACGCCAAGGCGCCTCTCGAGAAGGTCCACATCGATCTCGCGCACGTGCGGGCGCTCTTCGGCTTCTTGATCTTTCGGATCGCCGTCGTGTTCGACGTCTTCTCGCGCCTGCCGCTCGCTTTCGGCGTGTGGCCGACGGAGCCGTCCGCACTCGACATCGTGAAGCTCCTGGAGCGTGCGATGGTGTTCGGGAAACCGATGGTCCTCATCACCGCCCAGGGCTCGGTCTTCACCAGTGATCTGCTGCGGGCAGTGGTGAGAACGCTCGGCATCGAGCATCGATTCGGAGCGCTCTACCAGCACGGCTCGATAGCCCGGCTCGAGCGATTCTGGAGGTCGCTCAAGAGCCGCCTCTTTCATCACGCGCTGTTTCGGCGGCTCGTCGTCCGCGACCTGGAGCGAGACGTTCAGCTCGCGCTCACCCACTACTCCTTCTTCCGGCCGCATTCGGGACTGAAGGGCGCGACCCCGGCTGAGGTGTTCCTAAAGCTCCCGCCCGCCCACCTCGCCGCCGTCCCGCCACCTCGCGGAAGACCCGGCGAGGTCGTTCCGTTCCCGGAACACGAAGTAGAGTTCCTCGCTCCCGGACTCCCCGTGTTCCGACGCAAGGCCGCGTAGCCCTCGGAGCCCAAAGACGGGCTCCACGTCGCGGCACCCGACCGGCACAGTGCCAAGCCCGACTTCCGCGGACGAGGGAGCCGGCGAAGCCACGCCAATCCTGCCCCCGGGCCCCGGTTCTTGCCCGGTTCTACAGCCCTCCGGAAACCCATTGCCGGTCTACAGACTCCCCGTGTTCCGACGCAAGGCCGCGTAGCCCTCGGAGCCCAAAGACGGGCTCCACCTCGCGGCACCCGACCGGCACATTGCCAAGAC
>JAEUQS010000331.1 GCA_016789625.1 Acidobacteriota bacterium
CGCCGCGACAAGAGGGACCGCAAGATCGAAGAGCTGCTGGCCGCGCCGGCGTTCAACGACAAGTGGACGCTGTGGTTCGGCGACGTGGTGGAGAACGTCAAGACGGCGACGAACGCTCCGCTCTACTACCCCGGCCGCAACGCCTACTATGAGTGGATCCGCACCTCGATTGCGGCGGGCAAGCCGTACGACGAGATGGTGCGCGAGCTGCTCTCGGGCATGGGCGACAACGTGCTCAACCCGGCGGCGAGCTACGTGGCGCGGCAGCGGCAGTCGAACGGCCCCATCCAGGACAGCTTCGACAACCTCGTCACGCATTCCACCGACAAGTTCCTGGGCGTCCCCACGCTCTGCATCTCGTGCCACGACGGAGCGGGGCACACCGATGCCGTGAACCTGCACCTCGCGTCGCGCAAGCGGGAGCAGTTCTGGAGCATGGCCGCCTACTTCGCGCAGGTCCGCTGGGCGACCCAGACCGTGGACGCGGCGAGCGGCAACATCCGGTGGAACATCACCCAGAACCCGGGGGGAACGTACCAGCTCAACACGACCACAGGGAACAAGAGCCCGCGCACGCCGCCGCCCGGAAAGCCCGCGACGGCCCCGCTCGCCTTCCTCTGGTCGAACGGGACGGGCGATCTTCCCCGCGCCGGCGAGACGCCGCAGCAGGCGTACGCACGGATGCTCACGGGCCAGCGGCAGTTCGCCGTCGCGGCCGCGAACCTCCTGTGGCGGGAGATGTTCGGGCTGGGCCTCGTGGAGCCGGTCGACGGGTTCGACCTGGCCCGCCTCGATCCCCAGAACCCGCCGCCCGTGCCCTGGGTGCTCCAGCCGAGCCACCCCGAGCTCCTCGACCAGCTCGCGCGGCACTTCGAGAGCGGCCGCTACGACCTGCGCGCGTTCCTTCGCACGCTCGCGCGCTCGAGCGCCTATCAGCTCTCGCGCCGCTACACCGCCGGCAAGTGGAACGAATCCTGGACGCCGCTCTTCGCGCGTCACTACGCCAAGCGGCTGCCGGCCGAGGTGCTGTTCGACGCGCTCACCCGCGCGACGAACCAGCCCACCACCGGCAACCAGATGACGGCGCAAGGCCTGCCGAACCCGGCAAAGGCCGTCGCTCTCCCCGATCCCACCGAGGGCGGATCCGTCGCCCGCTTCCTCACCGTCTTCGGACGCGGGAATCGCGACGGCATTCCACGCACCGAGGAGGGCTCGATCCTCCAGGCGCTCGCGCTCCTCAACGACAGCACGGTCTATTCGCGCGTGCGGAACACCGGGACGACCACGGTCGCCAACACGCTCAAGGCCACGCAGAAGCCCGAGGAGATCACCGACGCGCTCTACCTCGCGACGCTCGGGCGCTCGCCGACGTCTTCCGAGCGGTCCACGGCTGTGGCTCACCTCAAGGGCGGCACGCTCTCGCAGCGGACGGAAGACCTTCACTACGCGCTCCTCAACAGCCTCGAATTCGCGTTCAACTGAGCGGACGGAAGAAGACACCATGGCCAAAGACGAATGCCCCAACGCCTGTCCGGGCCACGAGAGCTTCCTCTTCCGCGGTGAGGGCTTCAGCCGCCGCCACATGTTCCGCCTGGCCGGGACGACGATCGCCGGGACCTGGTTCTCCCGGGTGCTGAATCCGCCCGAGCTCGCGGCCGCCGTCTCGCCTTCGCTCCGCGGCACCGCGAAGAACTGCGTCTTCGTGTTCCTCGGCGGCGCGCCGAGCCACGTGGACACGTTCGACCTCAAGGAAGGCTCCTGGACCCCGGCCGACTTCGCGCCCACGAGCTACGCCGGAGTGCGCTTCCCGCAGGGGCTGCTTCCGAAAACGGCCGAGCAGCTCGGGAAGATCGCGATCGTGAGGCCCGCGCTCGCCTGGGCGGCCGTGCACTCCCTGGGAACCACCTGGGCGCAGATCGCGCGGAACCCGTCCGGGGCGCTCGGCAAGCTCGCACCCCACATCGGCGCGGTCGTGTCGCTCGAATCCGAGCGCACGCGGAAGCCCACGGACATCCTGCCCGGCTTCCTCTCGCTCAACGGGGGCACCGCCGGTGCCGGGTACATGCCTTCGAGGTACGCGCCCTTCGCGGTGGGGACGCCGAGCGCCTCGGGCCTCGCGAGCCTCGCGCATCCCGACCCGGCGCGATTCCAGGACCGCTGGAAGCTCATCCACGATCTCGACGAAACGCGGGCCGAAGGAACGCTCGGGAAGCCGACGACCGACTACGACGACTTCTACGACCAGGCCAAGGCGCTCATGGATTCACCGGACGCGGCGAAGATCTTCCAGTTCACCGCGGAGGACCGGGCGAAGTACGGGACGACGGGTTTCGGGGACAGCCTCCTCGTCGCGCGGAACGTGCTCGCC
>JAEUQS010000332.1 GCA_016789625.1 Acidobacteriota bacterium
TAAACTGGAAATAGAGTGATGCGCCGAATACCCGTAGCGTTGACGATCTGGCTGTTGAGCTGGAGTGCTGGAAATGGCGCCACTGGGCAGACGTTTGTCCCGCAGAAGCAAGGTTCGCGGTGGCGGCTTTCGGTCAACCCGCGTTCCGCGTACTGGCCGGTCGTTCCGCAAGCAGGTCTGGGTACCGCACTTGAGGGCCTTGCCGCCCACGAGGGGGTGTCGATGGTCCTCCTGGGGCGGTTTGCGGAGGTGGGCGTTGCGGGACCATGGGAAGGAGCAGGGCCGAGGGAGGTGGCTGAAGCGTTCCTGAGGAGCGCGGGCCACCGGCTTGTTGTGATCGACAAGACGTGGTGGGTTGTGCCTCTGAATGCGACGAGTCGTATTTCAGTGGCGATGAGGAGTCTGAGCAACCATGGTCCTATGGAATCGAGTACAGTCGAGGGTGCGATTCTCGGCGCTCTTCCGAAGAGGGGGGTTGATCACACTGCCGAGGATGTCCGCCTAGGTGCGATCCTGAGTGTGTCGTACGAACGAGTTAGCGCGACTCAAATCGTAGTGTTCTCCGTTCTGGAAACCGCGGGGGGCCGTGATTTCATGGCACAGAAGCTCAGTCTTGGCGCGGGAGGTAGTGCCCAGGAACTGTGGCGTGCGGAGATACCGGGGCCCAGGCTGGCGATGAAGGTCGATTTCGATGGTGACGGCGTCGAGGACTTGGTGTTTGATTCAAAGGACGCAGCTAAGCCTGCGGGCGTCGTTCTCAGCGGGTCGGATGGGACCAGGCTTTTCGATTTCAGTCTCCCGCTCTCTATTGCGACACGGGGAGGGACGGTGAGGAGAGTGGCCACGAAGACCGCGGGTCAGAGCGAGGGAGTCACGGTCATAGCCCTCGCGCCGCCTGGCGAAGGAGCGGGGCGAAGGAGCGAGGTTCAACAATCTGCTGGGCTCGGGACCTACGAGGCTTTGAAGCACTCTTCGGCCGAAGGCGAGGTGATTACGACATTTGTGTCGAGGTCTTCTCCGAACCGAAGCTATGAGAACCCCGTCGTGGTGGAAGGGGAAAAATGCTGGGTACAGTTCAACGAGTTGGCTGCGAAGAGCTTGAGTGGTGGGTGGCGGATCACATCTCGCAGCGTGACCCCGGATGAGAGCTGGTCGCCGGATAGCTCAAGGGAATGAGGCGGCAAGCCAACGCGTCTCACTAACGAGATGGGGGATGAACCCGAAGGTGTGCTCATTCCTCGGCAGACTCGAACACGTCCTCATTCGCCTTGGGGTTGCGCTGATCGCTTGCGCTGCAGTGTGGGCGGTGTGGTGGCTTTCTTCCCAAGGTCTGTTTTCGAGAGATGAGCCTGCCGTCCTCGGTCCGCCGCAGAGCGGGATCCCGAAGCCATACGAGGAGGCACTTCCGAAGTTCGAAGACATGAAGAAGAGCGCGGAGGACGGGGATGCATCGGCCGCCTACATTTTGGCGAAGTACTACACGCGAGAGATTCCCGACCCTCGCGACCGTCGAGTCTGGCTCGAGAAGGCCGCAGCGGCTCGTTACCCGCCCGCCTGCTACGCGCTGGGCCTCATGCTCCGAGATGAGGGAACGATTCCTGAGGCGGTCAAGAACCTGACGATCGCCAGGGATGAGGGATCGGAGTGGACCGAACGGAGGTTCTCTGAAGAGGCTCGGCGTGCGCTGCTCGAAATCGAGAATGGCGCGGTTGCGAGGCCCAGGGACAAGGCGGCTCCGAAGAAGTGACGGCTGTGTTCCACGGCTGGCCTACCAGCAGGCCGGCAGGGATGTGATGCCGACGCGGAGTTGTGTATGCTCCGCCGCTCGTGCCGCTCACCTACGTGCCCGAGAAGCGACACCTCGTCTCCTGGGGCGAGCCGCTCACTCGGGCCCTCGATCCGTGCCCCACTGATCTCGCCTCCGAGGCGATCCGTGTCGTCGTGCCCCCCGGGGTCGTCGAGGTGGTGCGCGGACCGGCCTACCAGCCGCGCCTCGTTGTCTCGTTTCTGGGCATCGCGACCGATGAGGAGATCGACACGCTCGAGCCTTCGGCCGCCGCGTACGCACTCGCGAGCCGCATCGCGCTCGACTTCGTGCGACGCGAGAGCGTGATCCCCGTGCTCGTCGGGTCGGGCAGCGAGACGCGTCTCCGCTGGACGGCGGCCCCCAGCTCCGAAGACCGCGCGCTCCTCGCCGCCCTCGCCGCTTCGTTCCCCCCGGCGGCCCACGCCGCCGCGGTGCCCGGCGCGCCCGCGGGCTACGTGGAAAGCGCCGACGTCGTGCTCCGCGCGTTCGTGAACGACGCGATCGACTCCTTCATGCGGGCCACCCCCCAGGATTCGCTCCTTCGCCGCATCGGCAGCGCGCCGTCCGCTCCGGCCGCGACGTCCCACGCCCGGTGGGAGGAGCGCTTCGTGGAGGCCGCCCGCACGGCGCGCGCGGCCTTCGCACCCGCCGGCCTCACCGAGCAGCACGTGGCCGAGAGCCTGGGACGCTGGGCCGAGCACGCACTGTCCACCGAGGCGCATTTCGAGCTGACGCTGAAATTGGAGCTGCCCGCGGGCGGGCCGCTCCTCTTCCCGCTCGTCTCGAAGATCACCGCTCCGGGGGACCCCACGTTCTCGATGTCCACGGCCGAAGTGCTGCGCATGGCGCCGGGCACCGCGCCCGTCGGCGTCGAGAAGGCCCTCCGCAAGGGCCTCCTCCGCGCCGGCGAGCTGTTCCCGTTTCTCGCCGACCGCCTGCCGCGCCTCGCCGCGACCGACCTCGTGCTCGACGCGGACGAAACCTGGACGTTCGTGAACCGCGGCGCCGTGGTGCCCGTCCACGGCGGGCTCCGCGTGGAGCTGCCCGCGGAGCTGAAGGGGCTCGAGAAGCGCCGCATCGAAACGCGCCTTCGTGTGGGCCGCGAAGACGAGCGCGACGGCCCGGGCGCGGGCCTCTCCCTCGACCAGCTCGTGCCGTTCGAATGGGAAGCCCTCCTTGGCGAGGAGCCGCTCTCGCGCAAAGAGCTGGAAGAGCTGGCCCACTCCAAGGGCTCCCTCGTGCGTCTCCGCGGACAGTGGATCGCCGTAGACAGGGAATCGCTCGAGACCATCCGCGAGCGGGTGCTCGGGAAGAAGCTCGACACGCGGGCCATCCTGCGGGCGGCGCTCACCGGCGAGCACCGCGACGGACACGACGACGGGGGCACCGGCGTCCCCGTGGAGGTCCGCGGCGCCCTCGTGAACCTCTTGGCCGCCTTGCGCGACGTGGGGGAGGACGCCCCCGAGCCGCGCCCCATCAAGGGTCTCGTCGCCGAGCTGCGTCCGTATCAGGAGAAGGGCGTGTCGTGGCTTCGG
>JAEUQS010000365.1 GCA_016789625.1 Acidobacteriota bacterium
AAGTCCTACGCTCTCGTCCTCACGGCGCCCGGCGCGCTCGAGGGTCGCGTGGTCGACGCCAAGACCCAGCGCGTGCTCCCGCGCGTGAAGATCGAAACGCGCTCGGACCGCGGCGAGCGCCGCGTCGTGCGCTCCGGACCCGACGGGAGGTACAAGGTCCGTTCGCTGGCGCCGGGCCGGCTCAAGGTCACGGCCGACGACCCGCGCTACGTGAGCTACGTGAAGACCCAGGTCGCGATCAACGCGGGCGAGACCCGCAAGCTGGATCTCCCGCTCACGCTCGGCGCCACGGTGTCCGGCCGCGTCGTGGACGAGAGCGGCGCGCCCGTGGCCGACGCGAAGGGCGCTTTCGGCAGGAGCCGCGACCGGGATCCGATGGCGATGCTCCGCATGAGGTTCGAGGGCGGCCTCGACGCGCTGGGCAAGACGTTCCGCACGAAGATCGACGGCAGCTACAAGCTCACCCGCCTCGCTCCCGGCGACAACCAGACGCTCGCGCTCAAGCACCCCGAGTACGAGAAAGGGCAGCTCACGGGTCTCGCGCTCGAGGGCGGGCAGACGAAGACCGGCGTGAACCTCACGCTGCGCCGCGGCTTCTCGATCGGCGGCGTGGTGGTCGACCGGGACGGCAACCCGGTCCCGTTCGCCGACGTCGAGATCCAGACGGACGGCACGGTGCGCATGGGCCGCGGCGGAGCCGTCGCGATGATGAGCGTCGTGGGCCTGGCCGATCGGGCGCCGGTGCAGACGGGCGCCGACGGCCGCTTCGAGGCCAAGGGGCTCGCACCGGGGAGCTACGACGTCGTGGCCTCGAAGAAGGGCTGGGTGCGCGCCGAGCCGGTGAAGGTCGCCGTCGGCGAGGACAAGAGCGCCGAGCCGGTTCGCATCACGCTCGGGCCGGGTGCGGTCATCGCGGGCTTCGTGCGTTCGAAGAACGGCACGCCGCTCGAGAGCGTGCTCGTGAACGCGCGTCTCGCGGGTTCCGGCGGAATGGGTCCACGCGGAGGAGGCGGCTTCTCCGAGCCCACCGGGCCCGACGGGGCGTTCTACATCGAGAGCCTGAAGCCGGGCGAGACGTACGAGGTCTCGCTGTTCGAGCCCACGCGGATCATGGCGGGGCCGCCGGCGGGCGGCCGGAAGATCACGGCGCCGGCCGAGAACGTCGACCTCGAAGGCACCGGCAAGGGGCGCATCTCCGGCATCGCCGTGGACCTCGAGACGGGCCGGCCCATCGAGGAGTTCACGGTGACGTACGAGGCCGATCGCGGCCCGAGCGGGCAGATGTTCCGCATGGTGACCCTCGGCGGCGGGCGGCGCGGCATGGGCCCCGAGAAGATCGAGGTCAAATCGCCCGATGGCGCGTTCACGCTCGAGGACGTGACGGCCGGCACCTGGCGCGTCGTGGTGGAGGCCAAGGGCTATCAGGCGGGCCGTACCGGCGGCGTCGTGGTGGAAGAGGGCGGTCAGCGGGACGGCGTCGAGGTGAAGCTCGCGGCGGGCCGCGTGCTCCGGGGCCGCGTGACCGACGCGAAGACGGGCCGGCCCGTGCCCGACGCCAACGTGAACGCGCGCCTCGCGGGCGGCGAGCGCAACCCGATGGCGATGTTCAGCGAGGAGGGGGAGCTCCTCTCGACCGATGCCGACGGCCGCTTCGAGATCCCGGGGCTCTCGCCCGGCAAGTACCAGGTCACCGCGAAGCACACCGACTACGCCGACGCGAGCGAGATCACCGAGGTGGGCGACAAGGGCGGCAACGCCGAGCTGCGTCTCTCGACGGGAGGCGTCATCGCGGGGGTCGTGCTCAGCGAAAGCCGGCAACCCCTCCCCAACGTGGACGTCAACCTCGAGCCGGCCGGGCAGGGTGGCGGGCCGTTCTCGTTCGGCGGCGGCGGCAACAGCGGCACCACGGATTCCGCCGGCCGGTTCCGGTTCACGCATCTCCTGCCGGGCCGCCACTCCGTGCGCGCGAGCGTGCGCAGCCGGTCCTCCTCGCCCGTCGAGGTCGTGCTCCAGGAAGGCGAGAGCAAGGAAGACGTCACGATTCAGCTCGAGGCCGGAGCCACCGTGCGTGGGCTCGTGAGCGGGCTGCCCACCGACCAGCTGAAGGGCGTGTCCATCTCGGCGAGCGGCAGGGACGGCTACTACGCGAGCGCGTCCACCGGAGCCGACGGCCGCTTCGAGCTGACGGGCGCGCCCGCGGGGAACCTGAGCGTCTCGGCCACGGCCGGCGACTTCATGACCTCCACCCGCCGCGCCACGAAGAGCGTCGAGATCGCCGAAGGGGCACGTGACGCCGAGGTCGAGGTCGCGTTCGAGAGCGGCTTCCAGCTCACGGGCCGGATCCTCCGGAGCGGCCGGGGCGTCTCGGGTGCGCGCGTCTTCGCCAACCGCGCGGGCGCGAGCGGCTCGGCCACGGCCGACTCCGGCGGCGACTACCGCATCGAAGGTCTCGCCAAGGGCACCTACACGGTGAGCGTGAGCTCGGCCGAGGGGAGCAAGACCGAGAGCGTCACCCTGGACGGCGACCAGAGCCTCGATTTCGAGCTGGGCGCCGCGAAGATCACGGGGTCGGTCGTCGAGGACGGCACGGGCCGTCCGCTGGCCGACGCGGTGATCGAGTCCGCGCCCGTGGATGCCCAGCAGACGGGCGGCGGGATGATGCGGATGACCTCCACCACGGACACGAACGGCCGGTTCACGCTCGACAACCTCGACGCGAAGCCCTACCGCCTCACGGCGCGGAAGGCGGGCTTCCAGTACGAGACGAAGGACGTCACGGCCGACGCGGGCGGAGCCGAGATCAAGCTCGAGCTCAAGCGCGGCGAGGGCATCGGCCTGAGGGCCCGGGACGGCATCTACAACGTGCCGCTCCGCGGCCTCTTCGCGCGGGCCTTCGACGCAGCGAACAACGCCGTCTACTCGGGCAGCGTTCCGCTCGATTCCGAAGGGCGGGGCGAGGTGCCGTCGCTCAAGCCCGGACGCTACACGCTCGTGCTGGACCCCGATGGCTACGCGCCGGTGACGCTGGAGGGTGTCTCGGCGCCCTCGAGCGAGACGCCCGTGACGTTCACGCCGGGGGGAGCGGTGGAGATCCGGTCCGGAGCCGAGACGCAGGGGAAGGCCCTCGCGGGCGCCAAGGCCCGGCTCCTCCGCGGGGGACAGCCGTACCGCTGGAGCCCGTTCTCGGTGAACGGCGAGATCGGGCTCCAGGCCGCTCAGCGCCGGCTCGACAACGTCGCGCCCGGCGCCTACACGCTCCAGATCGACGGGGGCGCCTCCAAGAGCTTCAACGTGACGGAAGGAGGCACGGTCGTCGTCGACATGCCCTGATGCCGCCCCCCTCCTCCGTTTAGACTTCGGTCTTCCGGAGGCTTCATGCGCATCGTCGTTCGTGCTCTCGCCCTGTCGCTGGCCCTCGCGCCCTTCGCGGCCCCCGCCCAGGACTCCGTGTTCCCGGGCGGGATCCTGGGCTCGGGCAGCCGCTTCCGGCTGCGGGCCGAGCTCAAGGCCAATTACCGCGACTCCGCGTTCGACTCCCTCACGGTCGGCGGCACCGGCCTGCCGTTCGCGGTGGTGCTCTCGACCCCTTCGGCCGACCGCTCGATCGAGCTCTCGAACGTCGCCCTGACCGTGGAGTCCGACCTCACGACGGGCATCTTCGCGAAGGCCGTCGTCCACATCGGCGATCTCTACAACCGCAACCCGACCTCCTCGGACGACCGCATCGCGCTGCGCGAGGCCTTCGTCCGCTTCGGCAAGAAGCTCGAGTCGCTGCAGTCGCAGAAGCAGAACGGCGGGCTCTACGTCCAGGCCGGCAAGTTCCCGCGGTTCACCAAGCAGATCGTACGGCGCATGGAGAGCTACGGCCTCTGGGGCACCGCCGTGGGCCGGCTCGAGGAAGTGGGTCTCGAGGCCGGGGGCACGCTCGGCTCGGTGTTCTATTTCCGCGCCGCCGCGGGGAACGGCAACCCCGTGTTCCTGCGCGACGTGAACGCGCTCGCCGGCGACAACGGCACGCCCGAGCGGCAGGTCGGGTCCACCACGGCGCCGGTCTACGGCTCCGGCTTTCCCATCCTCTACGACACGAAGTCGAACGACGTGAGCTTCTCGGGCCGCTTCCAGTACGGCGGCGGCCTGGGCATGCGGTTCAACTTCGGCGATCGCGACCGGGACGGCATCGACATCCTGGGCTGGTACTACACGCGCAAGATGGAAGCCTGCAGCCGCATTCGCGGCACCTCGTACTGCGGCGACCTGGGCATCCTCGACGCGTTCACCAAGCGGCTGCCGTTCGAGGGCGACAAGAAGAAGGAGTGGGGAGTCAACGCCGACATGCGTTTCGGCCCCGTCCACTTCTACGCGCAATACGTGAAGCAGGAGATCGCGAACCTGCCCCGCAAGGGCTACGAGGCCGAGGCCTCCTACCGGCTGCCTCTGAACGGCCTCTTCGCCTCGGGCGACACGTCGCTCTTCAACTGGATCGAGCCCGTCGTGCGCTATTCCAAGATCGACAACGACTTCGCCAACACGCCCGGCTACCCCGCTCCGTCGGTGACGTGGGACTGGACGAAGCTCGACTACGGCGTCCGCATCGGCGTGATGCGCGGCGTGGACGTCACGGTGGAGTGGACCAAGCAGGACGCCAAGGCCGCGGCGCGCACGCTCCACCCCGACGAGTTCCTCACGACGCTCCGCGCGTCGTTCTGAGCGCCGCCCTCGTGCGCGCGCTGATCCTCGTCTTCGGCATCGTCCTCGCGCTCGCGGGGCTCCTCGTGGTGCGGCTGGTGTTCGCCGCACGCGCCTCGGAGAAGCCGCGGCCGGCTCCCGGTCTCCTGAACGGCAAGCTCCGTCCCACGGGCGCGCGGCCCAACTGCGTGACCTCGGAGGGCGCGCATCCGAGGCAGCCCGGGCAGGCGATCGAGCCGTTGCCTCTCACCGGAACGCCCGAGGAAGCGCGCGAGAGGCTGCTGCGGGTCCTCGCCGCGATGCCGGGCGTCGAGATCACGGTGAAGGAACCGCTCTACGTCGCGGCCACCTGCCGCTCGCGGCTCTTCGGCTTCGTGGACGATCTGGAGCTCCGGCTGGACCCCGCGGCCGGCGTCGTCCATGTGCGATCGGCCTCGCGGGAGGGCTATTCCGACATGAAGACGAACCGCAAGAGAGTCGAGGAGATCCGGAGCCGTATCGGGTCGTGACTTGTGTCACGGGGATCCAGAACACCCCGTCGCGAGGTTCCGTATCAGTCGTTCGGTTCAGGAGGAACCAACGATGAATACCCTCGCAGCGATGTCCCTCACGGCGCTCACCCTCTCCCTGGCCGCCCCCGCGCTCCACGCCGCGGGCCCCACGATGGCGAGCACCGGCAACGAACGGGGCCGGTACCTCGTTTCGATCATGGGCTGCAACGACTGCCACACGCCGTACAAGATGGGCCCCGCGGGTCCGGAGCCCGACATGACGCGCTTCCTCTCCGGCCACCCCGCGAAGAAGATGCTCGCCCCCGCGAAGATCTCGGGCTCCGGCTGGGTCTGGGCCGGCGCGGACACGAACACGGCGTTCTTCGGTCCCTGGGGCACGAGCTACGCGCCGAACCTCACGCCCGACGCCAGGACCGGGCTCGGGAGCTGGACCGAGAAGAATTTCATCGAGACGGTCCGCAGCGGCAAGCACCTCGGAATCGGCCGTCCGATCCTGCCGCCCATGCCCTGGCCCGTGTATCGGAACGCCAGCGACGAAGACCTGAAGGCGATTTTCGCCTACCTGAGAACGATCCCGGCGATCGACAATCTCGCGCCGGAATCCCGGCCGGCCGCTCCGATGCCGGAGCAGACCGCGAGAAAATAGGAAAGCCGGTTCTCCCCCGGGGGGCCTGGGGGGATCGAGAAACCCCCAGGATCATTGTGGAGGAAACGATGAAGCGAGCTCTGACCTTCGTTGTCGTCACGCTGTCCCTGACGACGACCATCCTGCAGGCGGCAGGCCCTCAGATGGCGAGCACCGGAGACCGCGGCCGCTACCTCGTGGGCATCATGGGCTGCAACGACTGCCACACCCCGTTCAAGATGGGGCCGCACGGCCCCGAGCCCGACATGGCCCGCTTCCTCTCCGGGCATCCCGCCGGCATGGCGCTCCAGCCGCCCAAGATCTCGGGCGAGGGCTGGATGTGGGCGGGCGCCGTGACGAACACCGCGTTCTCCGGGCCCTGGGGCATCACGTACGCGCCGAACATCACGTCCGACGCGACCGGCATCGGCCCGTGGACCGAGGAGAACTTCCTCAAGGCCATCAAGACGGGCAAGCACCTCGGCGTGGGCCGTCCGATCTTCCCGCCCATGCCCTGGCAGGCGTATTCGCGAGCGACCGACGAGGACCTCAAGGCCGTCTTCGCGTTCCTGAAGACCGTCCCCGCGATCAAGAACCAGGCGCCCGAGGCTCAGCTGGCTCCGCCCCCCGGCGCGCCTGCGGGCGCCGCGGCGGCTCCGCCCGCGCCCGCGAAGAAGAAGTAGGCCGGGGGATCCCTTCGGGATCCCCACGCATAATCCCGCGGCGTGACGCGGCGGGAGGATCCTCTGTTCGAAGCACTCGCCGCGGCCCCGGCCGTGGCGACGCTGCTTTCCCGGCTCGAGGCGGGGGTCCTCGGGTCCTCGCCCGGGGCGGTGTCGCTCGTCGGCGCGCCGCCCGGGCTTCTTCCCTACATCCTGGAGTCGGCCACGGCGCGGCTCGGCCTCCGCTGGGTGACCGTCTTCGCGCACGAGAGGGATGCGCAGGCGTTCCTGCGCGACGCGATCTCGGTGCTCGGAGAGGATGCGGTCGCGTTCTTCCCCGGCCCGGCGCTCACGCCGTACCAGGGCATCGCGCCGTCGCTCAAGATCCGCCGGGAGGAGTTCTCGGCGCTCGCGCGCCTCGCCGCGGGGAGCGTGTCGCTCCTCGTCGTGCCGGCCCGCGCGCTCTTCCGCCGCCTGCCCGCGCCCGCGGACTTCGCGTCCCGCACGCTCACGCTGAAGAAGGGCGACGACGTCGCGCCCCTCCGCATCGTGAACCGGCTGCTCGAGGAGGGCTACGTGCGGACGGATCTCGTCACCGAGACCGGTGACGTCGCGGTGCGCGGCGGGCTCGTGGACGTGTTTCCGCCGCAGCTGAAGGAACCCGTGCGGCTCGAGTTCGATTTCAGCGCGCTGGAGTCGATTCGCAGCTTCGACCCCGACACTCAGCGCTCCACCGGTGAGCTCTCGTCGGTGGCGCTGCCTCCTCTCGCGACGACGCCGGACACGCGGTCGACGCGGGAGGCCGCGCAGCAGGTGCTGAACGACTGCCGCACGGCCGACGACGAGCCGCCCCTGCCCCGGGACCTCTCCCTCGCGCGGAGGAACGACGGGCTCGAGGAGCTGCTCCCGCTTCTCGCGGGCTCCGTCAACGTCCTCGCGCACGCGAAGAGCTTCGTCCTCGCGGTGGACGACACCGACTCCGTGTCGGAGGAGCTCGCGCGAGCGGCCGACGTGCTGCGCCTGGACTACGAGAAGGCCCGCAAGGCGGGCAAGGTCGTGCCCGATCCCATTCGCCTCGCCGGGGATCCCGTGATCCTCGAGGCCGAGGTCCTCGAGAAGACGATCCTCCGGCTCTCGCCCACCGTGCCCGGGGCCGACGCGATCGCGCTCGGAGCCGAGCCGGTGCTCTCGTACGAGGACCGTCTGCCCGACGTGGCGAAGGAGATCCAGCGCGCCCGCCGCGAGGGCCTCGCCGTGGTGCTCACGGCGCAGGGCCGGGGCGAGCACGAGCACGTCGCGAAGCTCCTCTCGGAGTACGAGATCGACGCGCAGGGGGTCGAGAGCGGAGCGGGAAAGGTGAGAACGGCACTTCTGCCGGGCTCCTGCCGCCTCGTTTCCGAGGGGCCCAAGAGCGGCTTTCTCTTCCGCTCCGCCGGACTCCTCGTCCTCTCCGCCGTGGACCTCTTCGGCGAGCCGCGCTCCTACGCGCCGCGCCGGAAGAACGCCTCCGAGGCGTTCGTCTCGGACCTCCGCGATCTCCATCCGGGCGACGTGGTGGTGCACCGCGACTACGGGCTCGCGCTCTTCCACGGGCTCATCACGATCGACGACGCCGGTGCGAATCGCGAAATGGTGGACCTGCGCTACGCCGGCGACGCCAAGCTCCTCGTGCCCGTCGAGCGGCTGGACCTCATCCAGAAGTACGCGAGCGCCGGCGACGGGCCCACGCCCGTTCTCGACAAGCTCGGCGGCGCGGGCTGGGCCAAGCGCAAGGCCTCGGTGCGCAAGGCCGTCAAGGACATCGCCGACCAGCTCCTGAAGCTCTACGCGCGAAGGGCCGCGGCGCCGGGCCACAGCTTCTCGAAGGACTCGCCCTGGCAGAAGGAGTTCGAGGACGCGTTCGAGTACATCGAGACGCCCGACCAGCTCAGCGCGATTCGCGACGTGAAGCGCGACATGGAATCGGACAAGCCCATGGACCGCCTCCTCTGCGGCGACGTGGGCTACGGCAAGACCGAGGTCGCGATGCGGGCGATCTTCAAGTGCGTGCTCGACGGCAAGCAGGCGGCCTTCCTCGCGCCCACGACGATCCTCGCGGACCAGCATTTCCGCACGCTCAAGCGGCGCTTCGCGGCGTTTCCCGTGACGATCGACCTCCTCTCGCGCTTCCGCGGAAGGGACGACGGCAAGGAGGTTCTCCGAAGGCTCGAGGAGGGCACGCTCGACGTCCTCATCGGCACGCACCGCGTGCTCTCGAAGGACGTGAAGTTCAAGGACCTCGGGCTCCTCGTGATCGACGAGGAGCAGCGCTTCGGCGTCGCCCAGAAGGAGAAGGTCAAGGAGTGGAAGGCGCAGATCGACGCGCTCTCGATGAGCGCGACGCCGATTCCGCGCTCGCTGCATCTCTCCCTCGCCGGGATCCGGGATCTCTCCGTCATCGAGACGCCGCCGAAGGATCGTCTGGCCATCGCGACGCACGTCGTAGGGATGAGCGACGAGGTCGTCAAGCAGGCCATCCAGGCGGAGCTCGAGCGCGGCGGCCAGGTCTACGTCGTGCACAACCGCATCGACGGCCTCGGCGTGTGGCGCGAGAAGCTCCACGAGCTGGTGCCCGAGGCGCGCGTGGTGACGGGCCACGGACAGATGGGGGAGCAGGAGCTCGAGCGCGCGATGAAGGCGTTCACGACGCGCGCGGCCGACATCCTCCTCGCCACGACGATCGTCGAGAACGGGCTCGACATCCCGTCGGCCAACACGATGATCATCGACCGCGCCGACCTCTACGGGCTCGCGCAGCTCTACCAGCTCCGGGGCCGCGTGGGCCGGAGCGACAAGGCCGCGTTCTGCTGGCTCCTCGTGCCGCCGGGCATGCCCCTCTCGGACGACGCCAAGCGGCGCCTCCGCGCGATCCAGGAGTTCTCCGATCTCGGCGCCGGCTTCCGCATCGCGGCCAAGGACCTCGAGATCCGCGGCGCGGGCTCGATCCTGGGCGGCGAGCAGAGCGGTCAGATCGATTCCGTGGGCTTCGAGACGTACATGCAGCTCCTCGAGGAGGCCATGGCCGAGATGAAGGGTGAGCCCGTGCCGGAGACGCGGGAGGTGACGCTCCAGCTCGGCGTGCCGCTGCTCCTGCCGGCGACCTGGATTCCCGAGGAGAGCCTGCGCATGGCGCTCTACAAGAAGATCGCCGCGTCGCAGTCGTTCGACGCTCTCGTGGCGCTCAAGCGCGAGGCGGCCGACCGCTACGGCCTGCCGCCCCAGGAGCTGGACCGGCTGCTCGACATCGCGCGGCTCAAGATCCTGGCGCGCACGCTGGGCGTGAAGGCCCTCCAGCGGCGCGGCGACGAGATGTCGGCGACGTTCGAGAAGGACCACCGCCTCGACATGGAGAAGGTGCTCGCGGCGCTGCGCCGGGGCGAGCTCTCGGCCCAGGGCCCCGACGCGTTTCGCGCCTTCAAGGTCTTCGAGGGCACGAAGGACCTCGCCGCGATCGTGCCCCGCGCGGCCCGCTTCCTCGTGTCCCTGTCGCATCGCGAGGCCTTCGCCGGGCTCCCCGGCGAGCTGCCGTTCGAGCTTTCCCCTTGAGGCGGATCCTCCTTTCGCTCGTGTTCGCGTCGGCGGTCGCGGGGTTGGGTGCCTGTGCCCGCAAGGGACCCGGGGCCGCCGCCCGGCCCGAGGTCGTCGCGATCCTTGGAGACGAGCCGGTGGAGTTCGAGGACTACGCCGCGTACGTGCGGTCGGCGGCGCGCTCGGAGCCCCGCGACACCGCGCCCCGCGTGGCGTCGAGCCTCCTCGACCAGTACCTCGAGGAGCGGCTCCTCGCGCTCGAGGTCGAGGGCGCCGAGCCGAAGCCCGCGGGGGCCACGCCCGCCGAGCGGCTGCGCGATCTCATCTCGCGCCATGCGCGGCTGGAGGAGCTCACCGAGGAGGTCCTCCGCAAGGAGTACGCCGCCCACCCGGACCGCTACCAGAAGCCGCAGGCGATGCTCGTGTCGCAGCTCCTCCTGCCGAACCGCGCGCAGGCCGAGGAGGCGCTCCGGATGCTGAAGGCGGGCACGCCCTGGATCGAGGTCTCCCGGAAGCTGAGCAAGGCGCCGAACGCCGTCTCGGGCGGCAGCCTCGGGATGCTCGCGCCGGGAGACCTGCCCCGCGAGATCGAGAAGCCCGTGTGGAGCCTTCCCAAGGGAGCGCTCTCCGCCCCGCTCGAGGCGCCTTACGGGGTGCACGTGTTCCGCGTGGACGACCGCTTCGACGAACGGGTCGTGCCGTTCGAGGAGGCCGCGCCCGCGCTCCGGCTCTCGCTCGCGGAGGAGCGCAGCACCGCGGCCGTGGCCGGCATCCTCGCCGCAGCCCGGAAGCGCCACCCGGTACGGGTCCTCGAGGATCACCTCCCGTTTCCCTACGTCGGCGAGCACGCCCACGCGACCCAGAAGGACTGACGAGCCGCGCCGCGGCTGTGGTGAGCGCGGCGTCCTTCGGCGCCGCGCGGCGTCTTTCAGACGCCCCGGCATGCGGT
>JAEUQS010000397.1 GCA_016789625.1 Acidobacteriota bacterium
GAGAGCACCGGGAGCGCGGACGGCATCGCGAGGACGCCGTAGGCGACGAGCAGGACCGAGGCGACGGCGATCGTGGCGAGCCGGAGGCGTGGGGCCGCGATCTCGAACACGGCGACGGCACCAGCAGCCATCGCCACGGCGTACGCGGCCGTGGCGTAGCTCGGCCGGCTCGTGGAGGACGCCGCGAGGAGCGCCCACACGAACGCGAAGGTCACGCCCAGCGGGCGAAGAGCCTTCGCGCGGGGCGAGAGGAAGAGCCAGAGCGCGCCGGCGAGCGCGAGGAGGAAGGCCGGTCCCATCGACTCGAGCTGGGCGCGCGCGAACTCGAGCGCGCTGTGTCGCGCCATCTTCTCGCCCGTCGCGTTCTTCATGAACTCGAGCGTGGGCGATCCGTTGGCCAGGTTCCACAGCACGTACGGAAGGAGGCCCGCCATCGCGACGATTCCGCACAGCCAGGGGCCGGGTGTGGCGAGGAGTCTCCGGCGCGAGGTGGCGAGGAGTCCGAGGCCGAGACCGGCGCCGAGCCAGAGCACGCTGATCTTGTTCTGGAGGCCGAGGCCCAGCACGGCGCCCAGGAGCAGCCACTTCGAAAGCGGCACGGGCTCTTCGGCGAGGAGAACGTCCGCGAGCAGCAGGTACGCGAGCGCCCAGAAGAAGAGGTCGAACGCGTTCATCGAGTAGTAGTTGCCGAGGCCGAGGACGATGGGCGCGCAGAGCGCCGCAAGCATCGCGAGCTGGGCCGCGCCGCGGCCTCCACCCAGCCGGCGGGCGAGAAGGCCCACGAGGAGCACCGTGAGCGCGCCGAGGAGCGCGGCGGGGACGCGCAACGAGACGAGCGACGTGCCGAACACGGCCGTCCAGACCTTCAGCGCGAGGATCGAGAGGGGAGGGTGGTCCACGTAGCCCCAGGCCGGGTGCTCCGCGCACGCGAGGTAGTACAGCTCGTCGCGGAAGATGCCGTAGCCGGTCGCGGTGGCGAGGTGGAGCCCGAGCTTGGCGAGCGGGAGGGGCAGCAGCGAGGCTTCGAGGAGACGTTCTCGGGGCATGTGCGATTGTGGCGGTAGTCGGAGGGTTCGATGGTCATCGTCCTCGCAAGCGTTCTCCTGAAGGCCGAAAACCTGGACCGGGCTCTGGCCTCGAGCCTCGTCCACTGCGCGCGGTCGCGCGCCGAGCCGGGTTGCATCTCGCACGCCGTGCACCGCGACGCCGCGAACCCGAACCGGCTGGTGTTCGTGGAGGAGTGGAGCGACCCGGCCGCCGTCGCCGCGCACTTCGCGGTGCCCGCTTCGCAGACTTTCGTGCAGGAGGTGACCGCGCTGGCCGAGACGCCTCCGGTCCTCAGGATGTTCGAGGCGACTCCGCTGTCTCTCTGATTTCCAAGAAATCCGGCCCCGTGCGTCACGATTCGACCGTCGGGGACATTTCCCACTCGTGAGCGATCCTCCCGGTCCCGACGCCGTCCACGCGGCGGTTCCCCGCGCGGCGGAGCTCGAGCGCTTCCTGAGGGGCCGGGGCCATGGCGACGACGCCCGCGACCTCGTGCCGGAGCTGTTCGTGATCC
>JAEUQS010000420.1 GCA_016789625.1 Acidobacteriota bacterium
CGATCACCGTGTCCGCGCCCAGCGACCTCAGGAGATCGTGGGTGCGCGCGCTCGCCGTCGTCGCCACCCGCGCGCCCAGGTGCTTGGCCAGCTGGATCGCGAACGTGCCCACGCCCCCCGAGCCCGCGTGGATCAGCACCGACTGTCCTGCCGAGAGGTCCGCGATGTCGACCAGCGCCTGCCAGGCCGTGAGCCCCACGAGGGGCAGCGCGGCCGCCTGCACGTCGTCGAGCCCCGCGGGCCTCTTCGCCGCGGCGCTCTCCCGCACGAGCGCGTACTCCGCGATCGCGCCGATCCGGTCCTTGTCGAGCCGCGCGTAGATCGCGTCGCCCACCCGAAACCCCGTGACGCCGGGGCCCACCGCTTCCACGTCGCCGGCGAGGTCGTTTCCGAGCACGAGCGGGAACGTGTAGTGGAGAAGCACCTTCACGTCCCCGTCGCGGATCTTGAAGTCGACGGGATTCACGCTCGCGGCGCGCACGCGCACGAGGAGATCGCCGGGACCCGGCACCGGACGCGGCAGCTCCATCATCTCCATCGGTCCGCCGTAGCGGTGAATCGCCAGGGCCTTCATTGCGATCCCCGCCGATCGCGCCCGACCATGCGAAAGGTGCCTTCGAGGATCACGGGACCGCGCGTGAGCGTGAGGCCGGAGGCCGGGCGGTTGTACTCGGAGAGCGGCCCCGGCGGGTCCTTCTCGAAGCCGGCGCGCAGGAGCTCCGCAACCAGCTCCGCCTCGGTCAGGAAGCACTGGGGCTCACCCGCGAACTGCGTGAACACGAACGATTCGCCTTCCACGGGCTGAGCGTCGTGGGGCAGTGTCGTGCGGGAGAACGTGAAGACGAAGAGACCCGCGCCCGGCCGGGCGACGCGGGCCGCCTCCGAGATCGCGCGACGGAGCTCGGCCCCGGATCTCGCGAGGTTCCAGATGCCGTGCGCGACCACGAGGTCGACGCTCGCGTCGGCGAGCGGAAGGGCGTCCATGGGCGCCTTCAACAGGGTC
Source organism: Acidobacteriota bacterium (assembly GCA_016789625.1). GTDB lineage: Bacteria > Acidobacteriota > Thermoanaerobaculia > UBA5066 > UBA5066 > JAEUQS01. The sequence goes on from JAEUQS010000420.1 coordinate 1,004, forward strand.
ACCCGGTCCGTCAGCCCCGCGGCCGCCACCCGGAGGCGCGCCGCCTCCAGCATCGGCGCGGCCACGTCGGTCCCTATCACCGAGGCGCCCGCTGCCGCCAGGGGAACCGCGTTGCGGGCCGCCCCGCAGCCCAGGTCGAGGACGGTCAGCCCCGGCCGGCGGGCCAGCTCGACTCTCACGTAGTCCAGCAGAACCTCGTTGGCGGCAGCCGTCGAGAAGCCCCGGACGACGTCCGCATCCTCCCAGCGATCTGCCACGGTCAGAGAATTCTCATTTCAGCGGTCTCCTCCGTGAGGCCGCGAGCGTACTTGAAAAGGGTTCTCTCCGGCGGAGCCCGTCAGCTCACTGCGGGGTGCGCTTCAGCCGAGACGTGTCGTAGCCCTTCGCCTTCAGTCGAGCGAGGATGCCTTCGTAGGTCGCTTCTTGCATCTTCGGGGCCCTGCTCAGGATCCACAGATAGTCCCGTCCCGGGTGTCCGACGACAGCGTGCTCATAGGTAGCGCCGAGGTCAATGATCCAGTAGTCGCCCCAGAACGGCCGGAAGAAGCTCACCTCGAGCTTCGCGTTCGTCGTGCTGTCCACCACCCTTGCCCGGCCGAGCGCCGACTTCTCTACTCCATCGAGCGACTCCTTGCGGCAGCGGTTCAGGACGTCGATGTCGCCGTCGCCCCGGGTCGTGTAGGTCGCCGTCGTGGCGACGCAGCCCCGCTGAAAGCTCTGCGGGAAGCTGGCGATCTCGTACCAGGTCCCGGCGTATCGCGCGAGATCGACGTGGGGCACCGTCTCGAGGGGCGGCAGGCGTTGGCGTTCCGTCGTGCTCGCCGAGCAGCCGGCGAGAGCGGTCAGGGAGACGAGAAGCGCCCAAGGTCTCATAGCCAATTCCTCGCCGCAGCTCTACGCGCCTGGAGCCGGGCCAGATTCAGGCGATGGCGCACGACGATCAACCCGGTCCTGAGGCGTTTGAAGCTCTCGGGAACGTCTGGGTCCAGCGA
>JAEUQS010000568.1 GCA_016789625.1 Acidobacteriota bacterium
CAGCACGACGCGGGTGAACGCGCGGCCGTTGGAGAACGCGACGCCGTCTTCGGTGCCGGCCCACACGGTGCCGCGACGGTCCTGGTGGAGCGCGGTGATGGAGTTCTGGGGCAGGCCGTCCTTGCCGGTGTGCAGCCTGAAGGCGAGGCGCGCGTGCGCGACGGGGTCGACGTCCTCCGCGCCGAGGCCGGTGGCCAGGACGCACAGAAGGAGCAGCGCTCGGAGGGGCACGCGCCGATTCTAGGCACCGGCCGTACACTCCGCGTCCCGCCGGCCCGGTTCTCCCCGAAAAAGGCCGCGAAACCCGAAGAAGGAAACACCCATGCTCCGAGCCGGAATCGTCGGCCTCCCCAACGTCGGGAAGTCCACGCTCTTCAACGCCCTCACCAAGACCCGCAAGGCCGAATCGGCCAACTACCCGTTCTGCACCATCGAGCCCAACGTGGGCATGGTGACCGTGCCCGACGACCGGCTCGAGCCGCTGCGGAGGATCTCGAAGACCAGCGTCGTGATCCCGGCGTCGCTCGAGATCGTGGACATTGCCGGGCTGGTGAAGGGCGCGGCGCAGGGCGAGGGGCTCGGCAACAAGTTCCTGTCGCACATTCGCGAGGTGGACGCGATCGTGCAGGTCGTGCGCTGCTTCGAGAACCGCGACATCGTGCACGTCTCGGAGCACCTCGACCCCATCGCCGACATCGAGACGATCATGACCGAGCTGGTGCTCGCCGACCTCGACTCGCTGCTCAAGCAGAAGGACCGGCTCGAGAAGACGGCCCGCGGCGGGAACAAGGAAGCCCAGGTGCAGATCGCCGTCGCCGAGAAGCTCGTGCCGCACCTGAACGAGGGGAAGCCCGCGCTCACGTGCGAGCTCACCGAAGACGAGCGCGCGATCGCCAGGCCGTTCTTCCTCATGACCATGAAGCCCACGCTCTTCGCCGCGAACGTGGCCGAGAGCGAGCTCGCGGGCGCCGACGAGCAGCCCCTCGTGAAGAAGGTGCGCGAGTACGCGGCCACGCACCACGGCTGCGAGTGCGTGCCCATCTCGGCGCAGATCGAGGCCGAGCTGGCCGAGCTGCCCGAGGCCGACGCGAAGGAGTACCTCCAGTCGCTGGGCGTCGAGGAGAGCGGCGTGGGCCGGCTCATCCGCGCCGTGTACCACCTGCTCGGCCTCCGCACGTACTTCACGGCGGGCGAGAAGGAAGTGCGCGCGTGGACGATCCACGAGGGCGACACCGCGCCCAAGGCGGCCGGCGTCATCCACACCGATTTCGAGCGCGGCTTCATCAAGGCCGAGACGATCTCCTACGACGACCTCGTGAAGTACGGCTCGATGGCTCCCGCGAAGGAGGCCGGCGTCGTGCGTCAGGAGGGCAAGGAATACATCGTGAAGGACGGCGACGTCCTGCACTTCAAGTTCAACGTCTGAGGTTCGGGTGATCCGAATGGATCACCTGAGGCAGTCCCGCCGGACTGCCCGGGTGGCGCGGAAGTCGCGAGCGAGGAAGCCCGAGCCGGCGCCTGCGGCCGAGGCCGCGGCGGAACCAACGGTGGATGCGGTGCCGGAACAGGCCCCCCGGTACGGACTCCTCCTCGTCGTCCTCTACGCCGCGATCGCGCTCTTCCTGATCCCGATCTTTCCGCACGGCGGATCGGCCAACGAGGCCTCCCGCTGGGCCACCACGGCGTCGCTCGTGGAGCACCGGGGCTTCGAGATCTCCTGGGCGCTCGAGCTGCTCGGCCCGAACCCCGATACCGCGGTCGTTGACGGGCGCACGTACTCGAACAAGGCGCCGGCACCGGCCGTCCTCGGCGTGCCGGCCTACGCGGCGGCGCGGGTCTTCACCGGTCCGCCGAGCCCTTCGAATGTGAGGGTCACGTGGACGGCCGTGCGCCTCCTCGTGTCGACGCTCCCCCTCCTGCTCCTCGCTCTCCTGTTCCGGAGGCTCGGGGCATCGGACTTCGCCCTCGCCGCGCTCCTCTTCGGCACCCCGCTCTTCGTCTACGGGACGCTTCTGTTCTCGCACGTCCTCACGGCGGTCGCGCTCTACGGCGCGTACGCGCTGCTGTACCGGAGCGAGGGGCCGCTGAGCCCGGCTCGTGCCTCGGCGGCGGGCGCGCTGGGCGCCGTGGCGGTTCTCTCGGACTTTCCCGCCGCGATTCCGCTGGCCGTGCTGGGCGCGGGGCTCTTCTTCGAGGTCTCCGTTCCCATGAGCGAGCGCATGAAGCGCGTCGCGGCGTTCGCCGCCGGGGGCGCGCCGTTCGTCGTCCTCCTCCTCGCGTTCAACGCCTCGCTCTTCGGGTCGCCGTTCTCGCCGTCCTACGCGCACGAGAGCTTCGCGGAGTGGGCCGAGGTCGCGCGGAAGGGCGTTTTCGGAATCTCGTGGCCCTCGCTCTCCGGTCTCGCGCTGCTGCTCGTCTCGCCGTCGCGCGGGCTCTTCTTCTTCGCGCCGGTGCTCCTCCTCGCGCTGCCCGCCCTCTTTCTCGGGGGCGATCTGCGGCGGCGCGTGAGGCTCGTGGCCGTGGTGCTCACGGCCGTGCTCCTCTCGGGCCACGGCGCCCCGCACGGCGGGTGGGCCATGGGGCCGCGCTATCTCCTGCTGATCGTTCCGTTCCTCTGCGAGGCGCTCGCGGAGCGCAAGCGCAACTCCTTCGGCGGCGCGCTCCTGGGCATCTCGATCGTCTTCTGCGTGCTCCCCGCGCTGACGTTTCCGTTCGCGCCGCCCGAGTTCGAGGTGCCGCACCGCACGTTCTGGGGCGCGCTCCTCTCGGAGGAGGGCTGGGCCGCGCCCACGCTCTTGGCCTTCGCGTGGCCCGCGGCCACGCGGTTCCTCGTCGTGCCGGTCGCGCTGGCCGCGCTGGCCGCGGGGCTCCTCGCGGTCTCGCGCCAGCGGCTCGCGCTCGTCGTGGGAGCGGGCGCGGCGTGTCTCTTCGCGTTTCTCCCCTGGGGGGACTCGCGCGAGGATCTGCTGCGGAGGTCGAGCATCGCCGAGCGCTTCCAGCGGCCCACCGGCCGCCTCGAACACCTGAGGGCGACGGCGGGCTCACTCGCCGAGAGGCTGCGGCTCGAGGCGCTCGAGACGACGGTCGCGGATCTTTCGTCCCATGCGCCCGACGGGCGTCCATATGCCGCAGTTCCGCTCACCGCGGAAGGGCCCACCGCCGCGCTCCGCAGGGCCGCGTCGCGGGCCGAGGCCGGCCGCGCGGCGGAGGCCGTCGAGGTCCTGCGGGCGGCGCGCCGCGCCTTCCCCGTGCTTTCGTGTGAGCTGACGGAGAGCCTCGGCGTGGTGCTCTATCAGGCGGGCCTGAAGGACGAGGCGCTGCGGGAGCTGAACGGCGCCCGCGAGCTCACCAGCGCGCGCTTCAACCCCGGTTGCCGGCGCGTGAACCTCCGCGTCGGGATGCTCGAGGCGGAAGCGGGCCGCGCCGTCGAAGCGCGAGCGGCGCTGGAGCGCTTCCTCCGCGAGACCGACGGCTACTCGGACGCCGGAATCCAGCAGGACCGCCAGCTCGCGGCACAGCTGATTCGCTGAGGTTCTCCCGGGGGGCCTGGGGGTCTGGGGGGATCGAGGAAACCGGCGGTCCGTGGGACCGCTCAGGTATCTCGCCCAGGGGCGAGATACCAGGATCAACGAGCAGCCAGAGCCGTCTCCCGGATCTTCCTGCGCGCTCCCGACGGCGTGAGCTTCACCGTCTGGAGACGCGCCTGCGCGCGGTCCAGCGTGGACAGCACGCTCTCGTCGTCGAGCCGGAACGCGTAGCCCAGGGAGAAGGGCAGCACCTCTTCGCGGGCAGCCGCGAGCCGCAGCCGGTCGGCCACGATCTCCGTGGCGCGCTCGTCGGCGTCGGAGAGGAGCAGCAGGAACTCGTCGTCGCCGATCCGCACCACGCTCTCGTGGGCGCGCGTCGCGCGGAGGAGGAAGCGCGAGAGGCGCGTGAGCTCGCGGTCGCCGCGCACGTCGCCGTGCTCGAGGTTGAAGCTCGTGAAGCCGTCCACGTCGACGACGATCGCGCCCCAGCTCGTCGCCGTGCCCTCGAGCTCGAGAGCGCGCTGCGCCAGGAAACGCCGGTTGTAGCAGCCGGTCAGCGGATCCCTCAGCGCCTGGCGCTGCAGCTCGTTCTCGAGCCTCTTCCGCTCGGAGACGTCGAACACGATGAGGTGGAAGAGAGCCGGAGCTTCGCCTCCCTCGCGCACCACGGTGACGAGCACCGTCCGCGCCTCTCCGTCGGCGCGCTGGATCTCGAACTCGAAGCCCGAGACCGCCGAGGTGGCCTGGAACATCGTGTTCAGCTCGCGCTCCTCGCAGAGCCCGAGGAGGCGCGCCGCGTCGCTCGCGGGCAGCTCCTCCCGGCGCCTCACGCCGAAAATCTCGAGGAACGCCGGGTTGGCGTCGAGGATCTCGCCCCCGGGCTTGGCGAGGCAGAGGCCCTCGCGCAGGTTCTCGACGAACAGGGAGAACGCGGCGGAGTCGACGAGAGCGCGCGGGGGGCGTGGCACCACGGGCGGGCCTCCTTGGGGAAATTCCGCAAAGCGTAACGCGTTGAAACCCGGGAAACATCCCTCTTTCGAGGGATTCGGGAAAGTCCCTGGATTCCTACTCCTCTGACGGCGGCGGAACCGAGGGCTTCAGCTTCTCGGCCAGCTCGAGCCCGCGCCGCACGACGTCGTTCCACGGAAAGAACGCGCCCGGATCGGGCTTGCGGCCCGGGGCGATGTGCTGGTGCCCGGCGATGAACGGGGTCTTCACGTCGAGCTGCGCCACCAACACTCCCAGGAGCTTCACCGTCGTCTCGATCTGGGCCTTCGTGAACGGCACGAAGTTCCCGTCGCCCGTGATCTCGATGCCCACGGAGGTGCGGTTGAGGCGCCGGGCGCCGTGGAGGAGCGAGCTGCCCGCGTGCCAGGCACGGTGCTCGAGGGAGACGAACTGGTAGAGCCGCCCGTCGAGGCCCACGAGGAAATGCGCCGACACGAGGCTCGCGGGGTCCTGGAAGAAGCGGATGCAGCCCTCGTCGTCGTGGATCGCGGTGTGGTGCAGCACGATGGACGAGAGGGGCTCGATCTTCCAGCCGTCGTCGCCCTCCCACCAGGAGCTGGGCATCGGCACGAGGCAGGAATCCGCGAGGTCGCCTCCGGCCTTCGCGTAGAGCTGCCAGAAGAGCTTGTCGGCGTCCCGGTACACGCGCTCGTGGTTGGGCATCTCCTCGCTCACCTCGAGCGGGGTCATCTCGGTGCGCGGCAGCGCGGGCGGGAGCGTGCGGGGGAACGGCCCGTCGGGCGGGGGGGGCGGCAGCTCGGGCAGCTCCCGGGACCACGCATCCACGACGAGCCTGGCGGCCTCGCCCATCGCCGCGTTGACGCCGTCCGTCCGGCCGTCGGGGATCTCGTTCGCGAGCAGCACGAACACGAACCGCCCGCGCGGCGTCGAGACGACGCCGGAGTCGTTGCGCGTGCCGCGCATCGTGCCGGTCTTGCCGGCCCAGGCCGTCTTCGGCCCCTCGAGCACGAGGCGCGCGAGCCGGCTCGTGGAGTTCTGGCCGGAGAGAATGCGCCACATGAGCGCGTCGGTCTTCGGGTCCACGAGCTGCCGCTTCACGAGCCGCTCGTAGAACGCCGCCGTCTCGCGGGGCGTCATGCGGCCCAGCTTCAGGCCCTTCCACCGCGCGGCCTGCGTCTCCTCGGGGTCGTTGTCGGGGATGCGCCCCACGAGCTCGAGCGTGGTGAAGCCCATCGAGCGGAAGCGGGCGTTGATGGCGTCCATCCCGAGGAGGTCCTGGAAGTGGTTGGTGGCGGTGTTGTCGGAGCGCTGGATCATGAGATCCAGAAGGTCCCGTTCGGTCGGCTCGAGCCCGTCGTCGAACTCGTTCAGGAGGCTCGCGGGCGCGGCGCGGCCGGCGCGGGTGAGCTTCCAGCGCTCGGAGAGCTCGAGGCGGCCGGACGTGACCCGCGCGGCGGCCTCGGCCAGATGGCCGAGCTTGATGACGCTGGCCGCCTCGAAGACCTCGTCGCCCCGTATGGCGACGCGGCGTCCGCTCTCGACGTGGACGGCCACGAACCCGACGCGCGCGCCGGTCTTCTCGAAGCGCCGCTCGAGCTTTCGGGCGAGGGGCGCGTCCGCGGCCTGCGAGGCCGTGGTGTGCGGGGGCAGCCCCGACGGGCAGCCCGAGACGCAGAGAGCCAGGAAAGCTGCGAAACTGATTCCCGCGATGCGAGACCGAGTGGATCCTCTCCGCGTCATCGACGGCACGTCTGCATGGTAACGGAGGGGGAGGGTCGTCTCCTCGCTCTCGACCTCTTCCGGGGGCTCACGGTCGCCGGCATGATCTTCGTGAACAACCCGGGCGACTGGGGGCACGTCGCCTGGCCGTTCGGGCACGCCGAGTGGCACGGCGCGACGCCCACGGATCTCATCTTCCCGTTCTTTCTCTTCATCGTCGGCACGTCGGCGGTGCTCTCGTTCGAGAAACGCGAAACGCAAGGTGCCGATCGCGCGGCGCTCCTCCGGCACGCGCTCGTCCGCGGTCTGACGATCGCGGTCGTGGGCTGGCTCATGGCGGCGTACCCGTTCACGCTCGAGAGATGGCAGAGGCTGCGCGTCCCGGGCGTCCTCGTGCGCATCGGCGTCGTGTACGCGCTCGGGGCGCTCGTGCTCCTCGCGCTCCGGAAGCGGAAGGCGCTGGGCCTCGCGCTCGCGTGCACCGTGCTCCTCCTGCTCCACACCGCGCTCGTCCTCGGCACCGGCTACGACCTCACGCGGGAGAACAACGTCCAGCGGGCGGTGGACCTCGCCGTGCTGAAGGGGCATCTCTGGAAGCCCGACTGGGATCCCGAGGGCATCGTGTCGACGCTCTCGGCCCTCGCGACGCTCCTCACGGGCGCGCTCGCGGGCCTGCTGCTCACGCGGGGCCAGCAGCGTTCCCTGCGAACGCGCATCGGGCTCCTTGCGGCGTGGGGCGCCCTCGCCACGTTCGCGGGGCTGGCGCTGCATCCCGTGCTGCCGCTCAACAAGAACCTCTGGACGGCCAGCTACGTGCTCTTCACGAGCGGGGCCGCGGCCCTCGTGCTCGCGCTCTGCCTGTACGTCGTGGACGTCAGGGGAGTGTCGAGACCCTTCTCCTTCTTCGTGACGTTCGGAAGGAACCCGTTCCTCGCGTTCGTGCTCTCGGGCCTCCTCGCCAAGACGATGGGGCTCGTGAAGTGGGCCGGGGAGAGCGGGAAACCGATATCGCTTTCCCGGAGGATTTTCGTGAACCTCTTCGGGTCCCTCCCGGACCCGTATCTCGCGTCGCATGCCTACGCGGCCGCGACGCTCCTCTTCTGGTGGATCGTGCTGCGCGCGTTCGAGAAGCGCGGGTGGTACTGGAAGGTGTGACATGAGCAAACGTGGAGAAGCCCGCTGGGATTTCTGGAGCTGGTGGATCGACCGCAAGACCCGCTGGGTGCGCGACGAGGCGCCCCAGCTCGACGAGGGCGTGTTCCGCGCGGTGGCGGCGGGAACGGGGCTTCCGCCCATCCACCAGCGCTCGACGTTCGCGTTCCACGACGTGAAGGAGGGCGCGTCGCGCTTCCTGGGCCATGCCCGCGGCGGCGAGCGCCCCTACGCGCGCATCTACACGCGCCTCGGCAACCCGACCACCGAGTACCTCGAGCGCGTGCTCTTCCGCCTCGAGGCCCAGCACGTCATCGACAAGGCACTGGCCGAGGACGAGAAGGAGCCCACGATCGGGTGCCTCATCTTCTCGTCGGGCATGGGCGCCATCTCGACGCTCCTCCTCGCGCTCCTCGAAAGAGGGGACGGCGTCCTCGCGGGGAACGTGTACGGCTGCACCGACAGCATGCTGCGGAACATGGGCAAGTTCGGCGTCACGGCGCACTTCTGCGACATGGGCCGGCCCGAGGAGGTCGAGGCCGCTCTCGACGCGCACCCCGAGATCGTGGCCGTGTTCCTGGAGTCTCCCGAGAACCCCACGCTCCGCGTGGCCGACATCGAGCTCATCTCGCGCATCACCGAGGCGCGCGGCGTGTGGCTCGTCGTGGACAACACGTTCTGCTCGCCGTATCTCCAGCAGCCATTCCGGCTCGGAGCCGACTTCGTCGTCCACTCGCTCACGAAGTTCATCAACGGGCACTCGACCTCGGTGGGCGGCGCGCTGCTCGGTCCGTGGCGGTTCATGAAGGGGCCGTTCTTTCCCTGGTACAAGGACATCGGCGCGAGCCCGTCGCCGTTCGAGTCGTGGCTCAACTCGGCGAACGTGCAGAGCCTTGCGGTGCGGCAGGCGGCCGAGTGCGAAACGGCCTTCACGCTCGCGCGGTTCCTGCGCGAGCACCCGGCCGTGGCGAAGGTGACTTACCCGGGCTTCGCCGACTTTCCGCAGCACGACGTCGTGAGGAAGCAGATGCGGAACGGGGGCTCCCTCCTCACGTTCGAGGTGAAGGGCGGGCAGCCCGCGGGCGAGAAGGTGATGAACTACTTCGGCCGCAAGGACACGCCCATGGAGCTCGCCGTGAGCCTCGGCGCGACGATCACGTACATCCAGCACCCGGCCTCGATGACGCACGCGGTGGTGCCCGAGGAGGTCCGCCTCGCGCGGGGCATCACGCCCGGGCTCGTGCGCCTCTCGTGCGGGCTCGAGGGCGCCGACGTCCTGGC
>JAEUQS010000579.1 GCA_016789625.1 Acidobacteriota bacterium
ACCATCTCGACCTTGCAGTGGGGACAGATCTTCCTCACGAGCCGCTGCGCGAGGACACAGTTGAGCGCCGACACGAAGTTGTAGAGCTCGACCTTCATGTTGAGGAAGCGGCCGAGGACGTCGATGACGTTGTTGGCGTGGTCGGTCGTGAACACGAGGTGGCCCGTGAGCGCGGCCTGCACGGCGATCTGGGCTGTGTCTTCGTCTCGGATCTCGCCCACCATCACCTTGTCGGGGTCGTGGCGCAGGATCGACCGCAGTCCGCGCGAGAACGTGAGGCCCTTCTTCTCGTTCACGGGGATCTGCGTGATACCGCGGAGCTGGTACTCCACGGGATCCTCGATGGTGATGATCTTGTCCTCGACGCTCTGGATCTCCGAGAGGCAGGCGTACAGGGTCGTCGTCTTGCCCGAGCCCGTGGGCCCGGTGACGAGGACCATGCCGTAAGGCTCGCGGATGAACTTCCGGAGCCGGCGCATCGTCTCGGGATCCATGCCCAGGACGTCGAGCCTCAGGTTCTTGAACTCCGCGTTCGCGGATTCCTTGTCGAGGATTCGGATGACGGCGTCCTCGCCGTGCACCGTGGGCATGATCGAGACGCGGAAGTCGATCGTGCGGCCCTTCACCCGGATCTTGAAGCGGCCGTCCTGCGGGATGCGCTTCTCCGCGATGTCGAGCTCCGACATGATCTTGATGCGGCTGATGATCGTGGAGTGGTGCTTCTTGTCGATCGGCTCCATGGCCGGGTAGAGCACGCCGTCGATGCGGTACTTGATGACGACGACGTTCTCCTGCGTCTCGATGTGGATGTCCGAGGCGCGGCGCTGGATGGCGTTGAAGAGCACGCTGTCGACCAGCTTGATGATCGGGCTCGCGTCGGCCGCGATGCGGTCGATCGTGAGGACTTCCTGGCCTTCCTCGTCCTCCCGCACGACCTGCATGCGGAAGTCCTCGGTGGCCTCCTCGAGGACGCGCTGGGTCGACTCGGATTTCTGGAGGATCTCCTGGAGCGCGGCGCGGGAGCCCACGCGGATCCTGAGCTTCTTCTGGACGAGGGCCTCGAGCTCGTCGCGCTTGACGACGTCGGTCGGGTCGGCCATCACGACGGCGAGCGTGCCGTCCTCGGCCTTCTCGGGCACGAACTCGAACCGCAGCATCCAGTCGAGCGGCGTCGCGCGGAAGAGCTCGGGGTCGACGCGGAACGTCCACAGATCCACGTAGGGGAGCCCCAGCCTCTGAGCCGTGCTCTTGGCGCGCTGCTCCTCGGACGCGGCGTCGAGAACGCGCATTCCGGCGAGGACGCCGTCGGGAGCCTTCTGGGCCCGGGAGGTCTCGGGCTTCGCTGTGGGTGCGCTCATTCTCTGGGCCTCAGGTCTTGATGTTCGAGAGGATGCTGAACATCGGGAGGTAGACGGACAGGAGGATCGTCGCGATGACCGCGCCCATCACGATGAGGATGATCGGCTCGATGAGGTTGATGAGCTTCTGCAGCGCCGACTCGATGGCGTCGTCGTAGAACTCCGAAACGTTCTCGAGCATGTCCTCGAGCGCGCCCGTGGCCTCGCCCACCTTGACCATCTCGACGGCCAGGGACGTGAACTGTCCGGTGCCCTCGAGCGTTCTCCACAGCTCCGCGCCTTCGCGGACCTTGGGCACGACCGAAGCCACGGCTGCCGACATGCTCCGGTTCGCGATGGATCCTCCCGCGATGTCGAGCGCGGGCACGAGGGGGGTTCCGGCGCCGACGAGCGTCGCGAGGGAGCGGCTGAACTGGGACAGCGCGAACATGTGGAGGATCTTTCCGACGAGCGGAATCCTCAGGATGAAGCCGTCCCACGCGCGGGCTCCGCCCTCCGTGGCCTTCCACTGGGAGAACGAAACCCACAGGATCACGAAGCCGATGGCGAGCTCGACGATGTGGGCCTTCATGAAGTTCGCGATGCCCACCACGATGCGCGTGAGGATGGGCAGCTCCCCGCCGAACGTGCCGTAGAACTCCGTGAACTTCGGGATCACGTAGGTCATGAGGATCACGACGAGCCCGATGGAAAGGCCGATGAGCACCGCCGGGTAGACGAGCGCGCCCGTGACCTTGCGGCGCACGGCGCCGAGGACCTTCTGGTAGGAGAGGTACCGGCGCAGCACCTGCTCGACCTCGCCCGAGCGCTCGCCGGCCTTCAGCGACGAGGAGTAGAGCCTGGGAAAGACGTCCCCGTGCGAGGCGAAGGCGTCCGAGAGCGCCGTGCCCGAGGTGATCTGCTCTTTCACGTCCTGGAGGATCGCCTTGAAGCCCGCGTTCTCCTGCCGCTCGATGAGGATCTCGAAGCCGGCCACGACGGGGAGGCCCGCCTTGAGGAGCGCCACGAGCTCCTGGTTGAAGACGAGGAACTCGTCGATCGAGACCCGCGCGCCCCGCGAGCGCTTCTTCGCCAGTCCCGGGATCGCCCGCGCGCCGCCCGCGCCGACCGGCTTGATCGCGAAGATGTGCCCGCCCTGCCGGGCGACGTCCCGGCGCACGGCGTCTTCGTTGGGGGCCTCCACGGTGCGCTGGGCGACGGAGCCGTCGGCCATCCCGATGCGGCATTCGAACGAAGGCACTACCTCACCCCCACGATTCCGGGGCCCGGGCCCCGGAGCTGGGCCACGAACACGAGGAAGAGCGCCGACGACGTGGATTCGTCCTTGCCCAGCCCGAGCACGAACGGCTGGCCCATGGGCACGTTCACGGAGGTGCGCACGATGTCGTTGCGC
>JAEUQS010000590.1 GCA_016789625.1 Acidobacteriota bacterium
CTCTCGCTGAGCATCTGGGCGATGAGCGCGAGGCCTACATGGGCTCGCACGATCTCGCCTGCCAGAGCGTGGCTCTCCGGAGCCGCTTCCCGAAGCGCGCTCCGGTAGTGCTTCTCCGCCTCGGACCCGCGCGACGCCAGCCGCTCGATGTCGCCCGCGACGCGCAGGAGGAGAACGCGGTCGCCGCGGGGGACGCTCGACAGCCGCTCCGGGCCGAGGCACTGCGCCAGGATCGCCCGCGCCACGTCGGGACCCTGCTGATGGAGAGCGGCATCCGCTGCCTGAGCGCAGGACGCCGCCCAACGAGGTGTTTCCGGCTTTCTCATCGGCGTGACGAGCAGAACGAGCGCCGCGAGGCCCGCGCCGAAAACGTGTTGAGCCAGCGGCATTCCGAAAACGATACCCCTCGTCCGCTACGGGGTGCGCGCCCGCCAGACGTCGAACAGCGTCGCTTCCTCGGACGGAAGAACAGCGGACGGCGAGACCTCGTGCGCATAGCGCTTGAAGAGCCTCGCGAAGCCGCCGGGATCTTCGTCGAAGAGGCGTTCGGCCTCGGACGAGCCCCGCAGGAGCCGCTCGAACCGCAGCTTCGTCACGAGGAGGGCCGCGATGCGAAAGCCGTCGGGGTCGACGTGCGCGAGCGCCGAGCGAAGCTCTCGCGAGAGAGGCGGGCCCTCGCCCCGGAGTGCGCCGGCGAGAGCCTCTCCCGGGTCCTGAGCGCGGAGCGCTTCGAGGAGGAAACGCTCCAGCTCCGGCATCGCCTTCAAGCGGCCTTCCTCTGGATCGTCTTTTCGATGCGGCGCAGCTCGCGGCGGAGGCGTGGAATGGTCGTCACATCCACAGTCCCTTCCATTCTCTCGAGAGTGACGCCTCGCAGGTTCGGGCAGAGGGGGAGGACGCGCTCCAGCAATCGCCACACGTCGTCGGGCACGTCGTCGTCATGGCTGTCGAGCCGCAGCGAACGGCCCGAAGGCAGCCAGGACCCGTCGCTCGAGACTCCCCCGGAGACGTGGATCTCGATCACCTTGTCGAGCGGCAGACGCGAGACGTACTCCCACGAGTCGAAGCCCATGTTCACGCTCATCGTGTGGACGTTGTGGAGATCCAGGAGCAGCCAGCGCCGGGCTCCGGCGACGACGCGCGCGTAAAACGCCGGCTCCTCGAGCGGCGGGCCGAAGAGGAAGTAGTGGGCCGTCGTCTCGACGCCCACGTCGGGCACGATGCGTTGCATCGAGGCCAGCCGGCGCCGCATGGCGGCCACGCTCGCGTGCGTCATCGGAACCGGAAGCGGCAAGGTCAGGGATCGTCCGCCCGCCATCGTCAGACCGGCGTGGTCGGTGAACCACAGATAGCGAAAGAGAGTCTGGTCCCTCCGAAGGCGCGACAGCCAGCGCCTCACGCGCGGCACGTCCGAGGCCGACGTCGAGCCCATCGAGAGGCCCACCCCGTGCGCCACGAACGGCCGCGCAGCGGCCCGCCCGATCTCGCGGAAGAGCGCGTGGAAGCCGTTCTCGACGAGCCGCGAGCGATCGTCGAGGCGCCAGGTGGTCTCGGGCGTGACCTCGAAGTAGCCGGGAATGGAGAGCAGGGGCTCGAGGAGCCCCAGCGTCGGCAGATCGGGCGGCAGGACGAAACCCGTCAGGGGCCGCATCGGGCCCTCCGCGAGGCGGTCAGGCCTTGCGGCGCGCGGCCGGAGGAGCCGAGGGAGCCTTCTCTTTCGACGGCCGGAGCACGCCGCTCGGCGTGCGGGCCCGGCGCGCCTGCTGGGGCGGTTCCACGGGCACGGAGTCGTCCGGCTCGACACGGTCGGCCCAATACTCGATCCGGGCCAGGGTGCGGCGGCGGATGGCGTCTCGGAGCGGCGTCATGGTCCAGAGTGATACGGATGCTCCGCACCTTACGTTGCGATCGGCCGTTCCTGTGACGGGCGTCTCATTTCACGAGGAGCGGGAGAGGAAATGGAGGAACCGGGCGCCCTTTGCCGGAACGTGACCCATGCCGCAGGCCATCATTCCACCCGCTTCGCCTTCGATCTCCACGCCGCATCCGTAGCTCGAGCCCCATCGCGTTCCTTCGGGGCGCAGCCGTTCCGATCTCACGGCGTCAGCGAGACGGCGCTCCAGCTCCGGTGCTCCCCGGCGCGCTTCGCGAAGCACGATGGCGGCTGCGCGGACGAGAGCCGCGGGTGTGAGCGCCGCCGCGTTCGAGCGCGCCGCGCGGACCTCGGCGGAGGGGAGCGCCGCGGCCGCCGCCCGCGCCCGCGCGTCGAGGACGGAGCCGTTCGGGGCGATCGCCTCGTGGAGGAGCCCCGCGATCGTCTGGACGCGCTTCTCGACGCTCGCCTCGTAGGCGGTGTCGGGCTCGTCCCAATGCGCGGCCGCCTCGCGCGGCAGCGTGGCGTCGATGCGGCGGAAGGCGATGCCGTCGGGCTCCACGAGGACGAGGAGAGGCTCGGAGGCCGACTGCAGCCACCGGGGCGCGTCCACCATCTCGAGCGCCGTCAGCTCGCAGAGCGCGAGCTCGGCCAGGAGCGACTGAGGGCCGTATGTGAGCGCCTGCGCGAAGGCCAGGCCGCGATCCCGGCGGAGGGTGGCGTCACGCGGGACGACGAACACGAGGAGCGGCTTGCCCAGAGCCTTGGCGCGTTCGAGCGACGGCTCGAACGCCGCCCGCTCGAGGTCCTTGCGGCGCCTCTCGTCCGCCTCGCCTTCGCTCACGGATGCAGGAATACGGCAGATCTTTCCGGAGCCCGCGAACGCCGTGCGGAGAAAGGGCGGAAAGGCCAGCGTGGTCGCGCCGAGAGCCAGGCCCCTGAGGAGTGTCCTGCGCTGCATGAGTTCCTCCGTACCCTTGGACGGGCGAGGTCGCGATTTCGTTCCCGCGGACCGCCGGAAATCCATCCGGCCCCGAAAACCGGCCATTGGTCCCAAGGACTTTCGTTTTCGCCCGCCGCCTGCCGTACCCTCCCTGGCTGGTTCGGGAAGAGACGAGGTAAGGCATGAAAGAGCTGGCTGACGTCGCCCTGGATGCGGCACGAGGGAAGGGCGCTTCCTACGCCGACATCCGGATCAACCGCTATCGGCGGCAATTCATCCTGTCCCGCGAGGACCGCATCCAGAACACGGTGTCGCTCGACGCCTTCGGGTTCGGCGTGCGCGTGCTCGTGGACGGCGTGTGGGGCTTCGCCGCGGGCAGCAAGGTGGACAAGGACACCATCGCGCGCATGGCCGGCGTCGCCGCCGACACCGCGAAGGCCAACCGCATCCTCCAGAAGGAGCCCGTGATCCTCGTCCCGGTGCCCGCCGTGGTGGACACCTGGCAGACCCCGATCACGAAGAGCCCGTTCCGGATTCCCATGAAGACGAAGGCCGACCTCCTCCTCGCGATCAACGCGGCCGCGATGAAGGCCGGGGCGACGTTCGTGAACTCGGGAATCTTCGCCGTCGAGGAAGACAAGTACTTCGCGTCGACCGACGGCAGCTACATCAGCCAGCTCCTCACGCGCGTGTGGCCCAACTTCAACGTGACGGTCGTGGACCGCGCGAGCGGCAAGTTCGACACGCGCGCGGCCCTCACGACGCCGATCGGCACGGGCTGGGAGTACGTCGAGAGCTACCCGCTCATCGAGGAAGCCAAGCTCGCCGCCGAGCAGTGCAAGGAAAAGCAGGGGGCCAAGAGCGTCACGGCCGGCAAGAAGGACCTCGTCCTCTCGCCCGAGCACCTCTGGCTCACCATCCACGAGTCGATCGGCCACCCCACGGAGCTGGACCGCGCTCTCGGCTACGAAGCCAATTTCGCCGGCACGTCGTTCGTCACGCCCGACAAGCTCGGCAAGCTGCAGTACGGCTCGAGCCTCCTCAACGTCGTGGGCGACCGCACGCAGAAGAACGGCCTCGCGACGTGCGGCTACGACGACGACGGCGTGAAGACGACGGGCTTCGACATCGTGAAGGACGGCAAGTTCGTGGGCTACCAGACCATCCGCGAGCAGAACGGTAAGTTCAAGGCGCTCGGCGAGACGGCCCTCAAGGCCTGCTGCTACGCCGACAACTACTCGTCCGTTCCCTTCCAGCGGATGCCCAACGTCTCCATGAAGCCGCACGACTGGGGCGGCAAGAAGGTGGGCTTCGAGGAGCTCGCGGCCGACGTGAAGGACGGCGTCCTCATCGAGGGCGCGGGCAGCTTCTCCATCGACCAGCAGCGCTACAACTTCCAGTTCGGCGGTCAGGTCTTCTACGAGATCAAGAACGGCAAGAAGGGCGCGATGCTGCGCGACGTGGCCTACCAGGGCAAGACCCCGGAGTTCTGGGCCAGCCTCGACATGATCGGCTCCGATCACTTCTACAAGCTGGGCGGATCGTTCAACGACGGCAAGGGCCAGCCCGGCCAGGCCAACGCCGTGTCGCACGGCTCCTCGTGGTGCCGCTTCCGGGGCGTGAACGTCATCAACACCGGGAGAAAGATATGAGCTTTCTGAGCGAGTCGGAGGCCCGGCAGATCACCGAGAAGGTGCTCTCTTACGCCAAGGCACCCGCGACCGTCGTGACCCTCAACCCCGTGCGCGCGGGCAACACCCGCTTCTCGCGCAACGAGGCCCAGACGAGCGGCGCCACGGAGACGATGAACGTCGGCGTGCAGTCGATCTACGGGCTCAAGAAGGGCGCGTCCACGACCGACCAGTACGATGATCGCTCCCTTCTCGAATGCGTGCAGCGGGCCGAGGAGCTGGCCCGCTTCGCGCCCGACGACAAGGAGACGATGCCGGTTCTGGGCCCCCAGAAATACCTCATGGGGAACGCCTACTCGCCCGACGTGGAAGCCATCACGCCCGAGTGGCGCGCGAAGATCGCGGCCGACGCGATCGAGAAGTCCCGCGCGAAGGGTCTCGTGGCCGCCGGCTTCGTGGAGCACCAGGCGACGGCGAACGTCGTGGCCAACTCCAAGGGGCTCTTCGCCTACGAGAAGGAGTCGGGGGTCGCCTACTCCCTCACGGCCCGCTCGACGGACGAGACGGGCAGCGGCTGGGGCGGCGGCACGGCGAACCGGCTGGCCGACTTCGACGCCGGCTCCATGACCGCGCGGGCTCTGGATCTCGCGGTGCGCTCGCAGAAGCCCGTGGCGCTCGAGCCCGGCAACTACACGACGATCCTCTCGCCCGAGTGCGTGGCCGACCTCACGCTCACCATGTTCTTCGGCGGCTTCAACGCGCGGAACTACGACGAGGGCCGGAGCTTTCTCTCGCAGCTCTCGAAGCAGGTCGAGGGCGGCGAGAAGATCTTCGGCGAGAAGGTCACGATCTACACCGACCCGCAGCATCCCGAGAACCCCTCCAACGTCTTCGACGGCGAGGGCTTCCCGATCAAGAAGACCGAGTGGATCACCGAGGGCGTCGTGAAGACGATGGCGTGCAATCGCTACTGGGCCGAGAACGGCAAGAAGAAGCGCGAGCCCCAGCCCTTCCCCGCGAACGGAATCATGGTGGGCGGCAAGACCTCGATCGACGAGATGGTCGCGTCCACCAAGCGCGGTCTCATCGTCGCGCGCCTCTGGTACATCCGTCCGCTGGACCCGCAGACGTGTCTCTTCACGGGCCTCACGCGCGACGGGCTCTTCCTCATCGAGAACGGAAAGATCACGAAGCCCGTGAAGAACTTCCGGTGGAACGAGACGCCCGTGAAGATGCTGCGCAACATCGAGGCGATGGGCCCGAGCCGCCGCGTCATCACGAGCGAGCAGGACCTCGGCTCGAACCTGTTCTTCCCGGCGCTCAAGGTCACGGACTTCACGTTCGCGTCGCTCTCGGACGCGGTGTAGGAGCCGCAGATGGCCTGCACGCGCCGCCACGCTCTTCAATCGCTCGCGCTGGGAACCGTCGCCGCTGCGGCGGCGCCCAGGGCCCTCCTGGGCTCGCCCAACCGGTTCACGTTCGCGAGAGCGCGATACCAGTCGGGCGACTGGGACACCGACCCGAAGATGCCGGCCAACCTCCTCAACTCGATGGTCGAGTACACGCGAACGCCCGTGGACCCGCGGGAGGAAGTGGTCAGCCTCGACTCGGCCGACCTCTGCGCGTTTCCCTTCGTCTACCTGAGCGGGCACTCGCTCGTGCGGTTCACGAAGAAGGAGAAGGAAGGGCTCGGCCGCTACATCGAGGACGGCGGCTTTCTCTTCGCCGACGACTGCAACCACGACATCGGCGGCCTCTTCGCGACGAGCTTCGAGCGCGAGATGAACGATCTCTTCCCGAAGCGGCTGAAGAAGCTGCCCAACGATCACGAGCTCTACGGCGTCGCGTTCCAGTTTCCCGAGGGCCCGCCCGCGACGTCGCACGAGCTGAACGGCTGGGGCGACAACCTCGTCCACGAGCACCTCCAGGCCGTGCTCGTGCGCGGCAAGATCGGCGTCCTCTACTCGAACAAGGACTACGGCTGCGAGTGGGACTACGACGTGGCCTCGAAGCAGTACCTCGCGCAGGACAACACCAAGTTCGGCGTCAACGTCCTCACGTACGCGCTTTGCCGGTAGAGGGGAACACGAAGGCCCTCCTCCGGAAGGTGGAGGGCCTGAGAGCCGAGATCCACAAGGTCATCGTGGGCCAGGAGCGGGTGATCGAGGAGCTCCTCGTCACGATCCTGGCCGGAGGCCACGGCCTGCTGCGCGGCGTGCCGGGGCTCGCGAAGACCAAGCTCGTGCGCACGGTCGCCGAGGCCACGCACCTCTCGTTCAAACGGATCCAGTTCACCCCCGACCTCCTGCCGTCGGACGTGACCGGCAGCGAGGTGCTCGAGGACGCCGCCGGCGCGAAGTCGTTCCGGTTCCTGCGCGGCCCCGTGTTCGTCAACCTCCTCCTTGCCGACGAGATCAACCGCACGGCCCCCAAGACGCAAGCGGCCCTCCTCGAAGCGATGCAGGAGCACCAGGTGACCGTGGGCGGCGTGCCGCATCCGCTGCCCGCGCCGTTCTGCGTGCTGGCGACGCAGAACCCCATCGAGCAGGAGGGCACCTATCCGCTGCCCGAAGCCCAGCTCGATCGCTTTCTCCTGTGCATCGCCGTGGACTACCCGGCGGAGGACGAGGAGATCGCGATCCTGAAATCCACGACGGGGCACGAGGCCGGGCCCGTCACTCCCGTTCTCTCCGTGGACGAGATCGTCGAGCTGCAGGGGCTCGTGCGCGACGTTCCCGTGGCCGACGATCTCGTCCGCGACGTCGCGCGGCTCGTGCGCGCGAGCCGCACCACCGAGGCGGGCCTGCCCAGCGTGAAGAGGTGGATCGACTGGGGCGCGGGGCCGCGCGCGGGCCAGGCCCTGCTCCTCTCCGCGAAAGCTCTCGCGCTTCTCTCGGGCCGCTTCGCGGTCTCGCGCGCGGACCTCAAGCGGCTCGCCGCGCCGGTGCTCCGGCATCGGCTCGTCCTCTCGTACGCGGCGAGCGCGGAAGGGATCACGGCCGATGAGGTGGTTCGCCAGCTCGTCGACGGATCGCGTCTCTGAGCGGGACGCACTGGGTCCGCTCCTTCCGCCGGCGCTCCTCGCCGCGCTGAGCGGGCTGGATCTCGTTTCCGCCGCGAGGCGGAGGCGCTCGAGCGAGGGCGTTCATCCCGCGCTCCGCCACGGCCGCGAGGAGGAGTTCTTCCAGCATCGCCCCTACGTGCGCGGAGACGACCTGCGGGCGGTCGACTGGCGGGCCTCGGCGCGGACGGGGCATCCGCTCCTCAAGGAGAGGCACCAGCCGGCGCGGCGTCCGCTCACGCTGCTCCTCGACACGACGCTCTCGATGCAGTTTCCCGAGGGGCGTTCGAAGCTCCGTCAGGCCAAGGTGCTTGCGGCCGCGCTCGCGTTCCTCGCGCTCCGTCGCGGGGACTCCGTCGAGATCCTGGTGCTGCGAGGTGCGGGCTTCGAGCGCGTCGCGCGGCTGCGTCCCGCGCCGCGTGCGCTCCATGCCATCTCGAGCGTGCTCGAGCCGCTCGAAGCTTCCGGGGAGAGCGATGTGGCGGTCTCCCTGGAGCGCACGGCGTCCTCGGTTTCCCGGCACGGGCTCGCGGTGCTCCTCTCCGACCTCTATGGCGACGAGGGACGCCTCTTTCGCGCGCTGTCGACGCTGAGGCGGCTCACCGAGGTCGCGGTCGTCCACGTCCTCGCGGCGGAGGAGAAGGAGCTTCCGGCGGGCGGGGGCACGCTGCGCGAGCTGGAGGGGGGCGCGGTCGTGAGCGTGGACGCCGGAGCGACCCGCGCGCATCGCGTGCGGGTCGCACAGTGGCGCGAGCGGCTGCGCGGAGGAACGCAGGCCTCGGGCGGCGAGTTCGTCGACGCCGATTCGAGTGAGCCTGCGGTCGACGTGCTCACGCGCTGGCTCGGACGGATCCCGTGATCCCCATCGTCGCGGCTCTTTGTGCGGCGATGGCGGCGATCACGGCGCTGCATCTGCGGTCGCGCCCGCGAGGCGGTGCCGCACCGTATCCGTCGTTCCAGCATCTCGATGGGCTCGCGCCGAGGCGCCGCCCTGCCTGGCCGCTCGAGGATCCTGTCCGCTGGGCGCTGCGGCTGCTCAGCCTCGTCGTCGTCGCCGTGGCGCTCGTCCTCGCGCGGCGGGAAATCGGAAAGCCCCTCGCGATTCTCGTGGAGCCGGGCGCCGCCGGCTGGAGCGCCGCGAAGACCCTCGCGGAGGAGTCCCCGGGAATCGCCGTCGCGATGACGTTCGCGGACGACCGCCCCGAGGTCGTGGGAAGCCCGAGGTCGCTGGAATCCATCGAGCGGGCGCGCCGGACTCTCGGGAGCTGCTCGGCCCGGTACATGGGCTGTCTCGTTCGCGCCGCGCGCGAGATCGACGGCGACGCGCTCGTCGTCTCGCGTTTCGTCGAACGACCGGAGACCTTCCAGGGCCTGCGCAGTCTTCGT
>JAEUQS010000597.1 GCA_016789625.1 Acidobacteriota bacterium
TCTGGTCGCCCGCCCGCCGTGCGCGCGGCGCTCGCTCAGGCTCTCTCTTCCGTGGGAGGTCCGGACGCTGCGGCTCCGCTCTTCGCGCTGACGGGGACGGGCGAGCCCACGCCCCTTCGCCTGGCCGCCGCCCGCGCTCTCCGCGAGCTCTCGCTGCGCGAGGGCCGGCTTTCCGATTCGCTCGACGTGGAAGGCCGCGTCCAGGAGCTCCTCGGAACGCTCGAGCTCCTGAACCGCGCCGCCCGGGAGTGCGCCGCGGGCCGCCCCGCAGTCTCCGCGCTCCTCGTGGACCACGCGCGCATCCACGCGCAGATCCTGTTCGCGCTCCTCGGCCTGCGCTTTCCCGCGGAGCCGCTCCTGCGCGCCGAGGAGAACCTCTTCTCCGAGGACGCGCGCCTGCAGTCGAACGCGCTCGAGCTCGTGGACTCCGTGCTCCCGCGGACGCTCTCGGCCCGGCTCTCGCCGCAGCTCGCGGCGCTCACCTCCGAACCCGCGTCGCCGGGCCCGGACTTCACTGTGGGAACCCGCGCCGATCTCGACGCCACGGGCAGCCCCTGGATCCGCGCCGTCGCGGGCTTCGGGGAGGCTGCGGCGTGAGCGCTCCTCCCGTCGACGCCCTCGGCCGGCTCCTCTCGGGCGTCTCGTTCCTGAAGCAGGTCGATCTCTTCCGCGACGTGCCGGCCGACTATCTGGTCGCGGTGGCCGAGATCGCCGAGGAGCGCACGTGCTACGCGGGAGAGCTGCTGTTTCGCGAAGGGGAGCCCGGCGACTGTCTCTACGTGATCGCCGAGGGCGAGATCCGCGTCACCGCGCACGGCACCGACGTCGCCCGGCTGAGGGCGGGAGACGTGGTGGGCGAGATGGCCGTCCTCGACGCGCGGCCCCGCTCGGCGGCGGCCGTGGTCGCCAAAGACGGCCGCGTCCTCCGCATCGCGTCCCAGGAGTTCCGGCTGCTCCTCCTCCATCACCCCGAGATCGCGATGGCGCTGCTGCGCACGCTGTCGCGCCGCCTGCGGACGACGGTTCCCGCCGGGGGCGCCACGCTCGAAGGGGGAATCACCACGCTCGCGCTCAAGGCCGAGGACTTCGCGCGGCCCGTGCCCCTCGCGCCTCTGCCCGCGGCCCTCGCGCGGCCGCAGGGCCCGGTCGTCGACGTCGCCGAGGACCGGCTCCTCGGCGGCCGCTACCGGGTGAAGAGCCGCCTCGCTCCGGGTCGCTGGGCCGCCGACGACGTGGAGCTCGGCGAGCCCGTGGCCGTGGAACTCGTGCCGCAGGACGTGAGCGTGAACGCCGCGGCGTTCGAGCGCCTGAGGAAGCGGCTCGCCGCGGCGCGCCGGCTGTCGCACCGCAACGTGCAGCGGGCGTTCGACCTCTTTCACGACGGCGATCTCGGGTTCGTGACCCTCGAGCTCGTGCAGGGGCCGGCGCTCGAGGAACGCATCCGGCAGGCGGGCGGACTGCCGTTCGAGGAGGCCTACGCCATCGCGGGCGAGCTGGCCGCGGGTCTGGCAGCGCTCGAGGAAGCCGGCGTTCCGTGCGGCACGCTCGCGTCGCCGTCGATCGTGCTCGTGCCCGAATCCAAGAGCGCCGAGGGGACGAGGCGCTGGCGGCCCGTGCTCGCCACGACGCTCGACGAATCTGCGGCTGCCGGTGCGGCCGATGTCGTGGCTTTCGGGCACCTCGTCGAGGAGATGATGGGTGGCAAGGGTCGCGCACCCGATTCGCGCTGGGACCCTGTGCTCAAGCGCTGCCTCGACCCCGATCGGACCAAGCGATTCCAGACGTTCGCCGAGCTCGCATCGGCACTCGAAGGTGAGGAGCGCACGTCCACGGCGCGGCGCGTGGGCGGCGCCGTGGGTCTCGCGGCGGCCGCGCTCGCAGCCGGTCTCCTCATCGGACAGCTCTTCCGCGTGCGTCCTCCGGCCAACCCCGAGAGCGCCGCGGAGGCGCTCGCGCCGGCCCGCAAGTCCGTGGCCGTTCTGGCTCTCACGAACGCGTCCGGTGACCCGAAGAAGGCGTGGCTCGCGACGGCCTTCGGCGAGATGCTCGTGTCCGAGCTCGCGGCGGGCGACAAGGTCCGGCTCCTCCCGTCCGACGAGGTGGCGCGCGCGTCGGCCGAGCTGGGAGGGGCGCCGGAAGCGCTCCGCAAGCGGCTCGCGGCCGACTACTTCGTGGACGGCTCCTACACCGCGACCGGAGACTCGCTGCATCTGGATCTCCGGCTGAGGGACGCGGCCACCGGAAAGGAGGTCGCCGCCGTCGCGGACGACGGAGCTCCGGATCGCGTCTTCGAGCTCGCGTCCTCTCTCGGCTCGCGGCTCCGCTACGAGCTCCGCCTCGGCGACCTGAGCCGCCGCGAGGCCGACTCGGTGCGGGCGGCCCTGCCCGTCAACGAGAAGGCGGCGCAGCTCTACGCCGAGGGCCTCGAGAGTCTGAGGCGCTACGAGGTGGCGGCGGCCCGGGTTCGTCTGGAAAGAGCCGTGACCGAGGAACCGCTGCACGCCCTCGCGCATGCCGCGCTCGCGCGGGCCTACCAGGCGCTGGGCTACGACGAGAAGGCGCGGGCCTCGTCCCGGAAGGCGCACGATCTCTCGCTGGACCTCCAACGCGGCGACCAGCTCCTCATCGAGGCGCGCCATCGGGAGTTGACCGGGGAGCCCGGGCGGGCCATAGAGGCGTACGGGAAGCTTCGCGAGGCCCGCCCGGACGACCCCGAGCCGGCCCTGGCCCTCGCCGCGACGCTCGTCGAGAGCGGGAAGGCGAAGGACGCGCTTCCCCTCGTCGCCGCGCTCCGCGTCACGAAGGCCGGCGCAGGCGATCCCCGGGTGGATCTCGCCGAGGCGGAGATCGCGCGGGCGCTGGGGGACTATCGAGGACAGGCCGAGGCGTCGGTGCGCGGGGCGGCGAAGGCCGAGGCGCAGGGCTCCCCACAGGTCGTCGCACGCGCCCGCCTGCTCGAGGGCAGTGCCTGGCGGAGCCTGAAGGACGGAAAGCAGGCCCGGAGCTCACTGGAGCAGGCGCAGGCGCTCTTCCTGAAGGCGGGCGACCGGGGGAGCGCTGCGCGGGCGCTCCTGGAGCTTGCCGGCGTCGCCATGGACAACCGGGACGCGGGCGAGTCGGGCGTCATGCAGCGGAACGCTCTCGATGTCTTTCGGGAGATCGAAGACCAGCGAGGGATGGTGGACGCCCTCGTGGCTCTCTCGTGGACGTTGCGCGCGGAGGGAGATGCCGCGGCCTCGAAGAAGGCGGCTGCTCAGGCTCACGCGATCGCTCTCGAGGTGGGTGCCACGAGGCAGCAGATCCGTGCGGGAAGCGCGCTCGCGAACGCCCTTTTCACCGAGGGAGACGCCGCCTCGGCGATTCGTTTGGGCGAGGAGAGCCTCGTTCTCTCCCGCCGTATCGGAGACAGGGCCTCCGTGATCACTCTCGCCAACAACGTGGCGCTCATGCACTCGAGGCGGGGGAGGCTCGACGAGGCCGTCAAAGGCTACGAGGAATCGATCACGCTGTCCCGCGAGCTGGGCGAGAAGCGACTGCTGCCTCAGACGCTGATGAACCTCTCCCTCATCGAGCTGGCCCGCGGCCGGCTGGACCGCGCTCGGGCGCTGAGCGAGGAATCCGAGAAGCTCTGCCGCGCGGCCGGGAACCATCGGGTGCTCTCCTATGCCGTGACGGGACTCGCCGGTGTGAGCCTCCAGCAGGGACGCCTCGCGGAGGCGCGACAGAACATCGAGGAGGCGATCTCTCTCCAGCGCGGCCTCGGGGACGCGAGCACCGCCACGCTCTCCCAGATCTATCTCGCGATGCTGATGCTCGACGAGGGGAAGCCGGCGGAAGCGGCCACGCTGGCGCGCGCGTCGGCGCAGCATTTCGAGAAGGAACGTCGTCCGTTCGACGCGACCGTTGGCCGGCTCACCGCCGCCCGTGCGCTCCTCGAGCTCGGGGACGTGAAGGGGGCCGCGGCGGAAGTTCAGCTCACCCGCGGTGTCGAAGCCACCGCGGACACGAAGCTCAGGCTGCGGATCCTGACGGAGCGCGTGAAGGGTCTCGCCGGGGGAGCCTCCGACGCTCAGGCCGCGATCCGGGCCCTCGACGAGGTACTTCCCGAGGCGGCGAAAGTCGATCTCGCGATCGCCTTCGAGGCACGGCTCGCGGCCGCAGAGCTCTCCCGCGATGCGTCCATGCGCGCGGAGCGGCTGGACGCGCTCACGAAGGATGCGGAGGCCGCCGGATACGCGAGGTTCGTGCGGCTCGCCGCGAACCTACGCCGCTGAGCCCGGGGCGGTCTCCCTCCACTCACGGACGTAGTCCCGCTGCGCTTCCGTTTGAGGGCTCACGGGCTCGCGGTCGACCTTCGCGACGCTTTGCCACAGCCCGGCGAGGTGCCGGAGCGCCTCGTGTCCCGAGCGCCCGTGCCTCACGAAGTAGCACCCGACGGCAGTCCCCGTGCGGCCGATTCCGCCCCAGCAGTGAACGTAGACGAGAGGCTTTTCTCTCTGTGCTCTGTCGATGGCGTCGAGGATTCCCGTCATGACCATGGGCGAGGCCGGCGTGCCCATGTCGGGCACCGCGAACCTGTGGTGCTCGACGTCCGGCGGAAGGTCCTGCGCGTAGGGTGCGAGCTCGGACTCCACGGTGAGGTCGATGAAGGTCCTGACGCCGAACGCCACGATTTTCAGGACCTTCACGCGCGACGCGGCGGGATCCCACGAGCCCGGATACTCACCCGCGAGGACGAGTCCGGGTACGGCCCAGTAGCAGTTGTCGTGCGGACGCGCGTCGGTCATGGCGGCGATTCTAGGGGCGCCGTGCTGCCCGGGCTGCCGGAAGGCTATGTTGGGGCGGACTTGAGCGACGTGACCGAAGCGACCTCCTCCCCGCCGTCTTTCACCATTCGCGTCGCCACGCGCGACGACGTGCCCGCGCTGCGGGAGCTGATCCCCGCCTCCGTGCGGGCTCTGAGCGCGGGGTTCTATTCCCCCGAGGAGATCGAGAGCGCGCTCCTTCACGTCTTCGGCGTGGACACGCAGCTCATCGACGACGGCACGTACTTCGTCGCCGAGCGCGCCGGGGAGATCCTCGGCTGCGGAGGCTGGAGCCGCAGGCGCACGCTCTACGGGGGCGACCAGGCCAAGACCCACGCGGACACGCTCCTCGACCCCAACGTCGCTCCCGCGCGCATCCGCGCGTTCTACGTGCATCCCGGCCATGCCCGCCAGGGCATCGGACGCGCGCTCCTCGCCGCGTGCACGAACGCGGCCCGCGTCGCCGGCTTCCGGCGGCTCGAGCTCGTCGCGACGCTGCCGGGAGAGCCGCTCTACCGGGCGCTCGGCTTCGAGGCTCACGAGTCCTTCGGCATCTCGCTGCCCGAGGGGATCGCCCTCGCGTCGGTGCGCATGTCGCGTCCCATCGAGCCCGGGATCACGGTTCAGCACGTCGGCGGGTCGGCCGAGCCCGGAACCGTGGCCGTCCTCCGCGAGTGGCTTCGCAACGTGTACCCGCTGTATCTCCACGACCTCACCGAGTTCGACGCGTCGATCTATGCGCTCGACAGGACCGGCCGCTTCCAGCCCGATCACCTGCCGTACTGGCTCGGCGAAGCTGGGTGCCACCCTCTCGTGGGGCTCCACGAAGGCCGGCCGTTCGGCTTCGCGTTCGTGGGGGAGCCGCCGTTCCCGTTTCTCCGGAAGGGCGTGGATCACGAGCTTTCCGAGTTCTTCGTGCTGCGAGGCGACCGGCGGTCCGGACTGTCGCGGGTCTTCGCGCGCGAGGTCCTGCGCGCCCGCCCGGGAAGCTGGGAGCTGCAGGTCCTCGAGCGGAATGCTCCGGCCGCCGCGTTCTGGCGGGCCGTGCTGCCCTCGGTGGCCGCGGGGCGGGAGGTTCTCGAGACGGCAGAGAAGAAGGCCTTGCGGTTCGCGTTCTCGGTCGCGACCGCAGAACCGTAGATGTTGCGCTCGAACCTCGGGGCGATCCTGCTGACCCTCCTGGCCGGCGCGCTCATCACGGTGCAAACGGGTGTGAACGCCCGGCTCCGGCAGACGCTCAGCTCGCCGTTCCAGGCGGGCTTCATCTCGTTCCTCGTGGGGACCCTCGCGCTCCTCGCGATCGTGGCCGTGTTCGCGCCCTTTTCGCGCGGCTCGCTCGGCGGAGCGCCCTGGTGGGCCTTCACCGGCGGCCTCCTCGGCGCGTTCTACATCTGCCTGGCGATCCTCATGGCGCCCCGCCTCGGCGCCGTGGCGCTCGTCGCCCTCGTCATCGCCGGGCAGGTCACCACGGCCGTGGTGCTGGACCATTTCGGTCTCGTGGGCTTCGCGAAGAGCCCGGTCTCCGCGGTGCGGCTGGCCGGGCTCGTCCTCGTGGTCTGCGGCGTGCTGCTCGTCCTCCGCAAGGAAGGGAGCCCGAGTCGCGCCGTTCCGGTCTCTCCTACCGGTAGTAGCCCGACACGTCGATGATGAGGTCCACGGTGCCGCTCGGCATGTTGCAGACGACCGTGACCTGACCTCCGGTTCCGAGGCCGAGGCTCGCGTTGTTGGCCCGCACGGTGCCGGCGTCGAAGCTGATGGCCGTGGCGTTGGGTACCGGCGTTACGCCCTTTGCATAGACGGTGAGGGAGCCCGTCACGGGGGGATAGAGCGTCGTCACGTTCAGCGTCACGGCCTTCGCGTCGAGGGGCACGCCGCAGTTGCCCGCGATGGTGAAGTCGCGCGAGGCGCCCGCCACGAGGGAGGGCCCTCCCAGCGGACCCCCGGGCCCCCGCGTGTCCACGATGCGGCAGGGCGCGAGCGAGTAGAGGTTTCCGTCGGCCGGGAGGACGTTCACGTTCGCCGTGCGCGTGGCGGTGCCGCCGAGCCCGGTCGCCGTGAGCGTGTAGGTCTTGAGACCGGCGGTGGCCGGCGTCACCTGCGTCGAGCCGCTCGCCGCCACGGTGCCCACGCCCCCGTCGATTGCGATCGAGGTGGTCGAGCCCGTGACGTTCCAGGTGAGCGTCGACGACGAGCCGAGCGCGATCTGCCCGGGCGCCGCCGTGAAGCTCGCGACCGAAGGCGGCGGAACCACCGTGACGGTGACCTGCCGCGTCGCCTGACCCGAAGGGCCGATGACCGTGAGCGTGTAGTTCTTCGAGGTTCCCGGCGTGACGACGACGTTGCCGTTCGTGGCCACCGGCCCGACCCCTTCGTCGATGCTGGCCGAGGTGGCGTTGGTCGACGTCCAGGCCAGCGTCGAGGTGCCGGTCGAGCTCACGCTCGAGGGCGTCGCGGTGAACGTCGGGATCGTCGGGGGCGGAATGACGTTCACGGTCACCTGTGCCGTCGCGACGCCCCAGAGGCCGGTGACCTTGAGCGTGTACGTGGTCGTCTCGAGAGGATTGACCTGGACGCTCCCGTTGGGAAGCACGCCGCCCACCTTCTGGTCGATGATGGCCGTGACGCCGTCGGTGCTCGTCCACGTGAGCGTCGCGGGCGAGCCCGAGGGAATGGGGACGCCGGGAGTCGAGGTGAACGAGTTGATCGACGGCCCGTCGGGAATCTGGATGCGGCCGATCTTCTGGGCGTTCTGCTGGGTGAACCACATCGTGCGGTCGGGCCCCGGGCTGAGCCCGCTGGGCGAGGCGTTCGGGCTCGCGAGCGGGAACCTCTGCACGATGCCGGTGGGCCCGATGCGGCCGATCGCGTTGCCCTGGGCCTCGGTGAACCAGATCGCCTGGTCGGGGCCCGTCTCGATCGCAAAGGGACCGCTGCCTCCGGGAATGGCGGTTTCCGTGAACACGCCCGTGGTCGTGATGCGGCCGATCTTGTTCGCGGTCTGCTCGGTGAACCAGAGCGCGCCGTCGGCGCCCGCGCAGATCTCGTTCGGACCCGAGCCCGCGGTGGGCACGGTGAACTCCGTGAGGACGCCCGCCATCGTGATGCGGCCGATCTTGTTCGAGCCCTTCTCGGTGATCCAGATGTTGCCGTCGGGTCCCACGACGATCCCCGTCGGGGTGGAGCCCGGGGTC
>JAEUQS010000622.1 GCA_016789625.1 Acidobacteriota bacterium
CATCGCGGCTCTCGTCGACGAGCGCGGCGCGAGCGGCCTCGGCAAGCCGCACGGGCGCCCGATCGCGAGCGTCACGCAGAGCGCCGCGTGTGGGAGCGCTTCGCAGGAGCGCGGCGGCGAAGGCGATGAGAGGCGGCAAGGCGCGCCAACGGGGGACGGGCGGAGCCGAGAGCCACGGTACGCCCGGGTCGCCGGGTCTCCCTCCGACGTTCGGCGCATCCGCCTCGGAAACCCCAAGGCCGCGCGCCGCGAGGAAACCGAGCAAGCCGAGAAGATCGAGCGCATACCGAGTCGATCCGTCGGGCGGGACGGGTGCGGGCACCGCGGGACCGAGGGTGAGACCCGACTCGTCCTGAAGACCCCAGCCGAAATCCGGCAGGCTCTCGTGCTGGAGACGCGGCAACGTTCCACCCGAGACGCCGAGATCGGACGTCGGAACGCGCCAGACGCGCGACGGGGCGCGCTGTGAAGACATCGACACGGGAGGTGCGCGGACTCTCCATGAGTCCACGCCGAAACGTCAAGGCATCGAGGTCGTCAGAAGTCCACGTCCCATTCGGTGTTGGCGGGAGCGCCGAGCTGGCCGGCCGGGGGCGTGTACGACGCCACCGGAATCCAGAAGAGGATGTTGAGGGGACGGTAGACGAGCGCGCCCGCCACGGTCTTTCTCACGGTCCCCGTGTTGTAGGGGCTCGCCTGAGGGTTCGGCGTCGACAGGGACACGGGCACGTAGCCTCCGGGCCAGACCCCGATATTCGGGGGATGAGTCGAAACCGGCACCCAGAGGGAACCCGGGGCGGCAGGAGCGTTCCCGACGAAGGCCCCTCCGATGCTGGCCACGGAGCCGATCTCGTAGTGATAGTGGGGAACGGGAGACGCCGGGAACCCGGCGGTGATGTCGACCAGGACGACGCCCCACGCCGGGGGCACAGCGTCGAACAGCTGAAAGACCCGGCCCCCGGCCGCGATGATCTGGACGCCCGATGCATGGATTCGTTGTGCCATCGCTCGAATGCTCCTCCGCTCCTCTTGAAGAGGTTTCAGGCGACGATGCCGTGCGGCTCGATGAGTGGCTGGACGAGCGGCTCGAAATCATCGAAAAACCGGGGGTACGACTTGGCGACGTCCTCGGCACCTTCGACGACACTGCCCTCCGGGAGGCCCAGCGCGAGCACGGCCGCGGACATCACGACGCGGTGGTCGGCGTGCGAGACGAAGTGACCCGCGCGCGGCACACCTCGTTCCCCGTCGATCACGAGGGCGGGCCCGTCGTCCTCGCTGGTCACGGCGCCCGCCCGCTCGAGGAGATCCCGCGCGGCCGCGAGCCGGTCCGATTCCTTTTCGCGGAGCCGTCGCGCGTTCTCGAGCCGCGAGACACCGCGAGCGAAGGCGAGCATCGCGGCGAGCGGCAGCGCCGCGTCCGGTGCGGCGTCCACGTCGGCGACGACGGCCCGGAGCGGCACGGACGGTTCCCGTCCGGCCACGAGCGTTCCGCCTTCGAACCGCACGAATCCACCCGCGGAGATCGCCCACTCGCGAAACACGGAGTCGGGCTGATCGGAGTCCTCGAGTAGCCCATCCAGCAGGACGACGCCCGCGGACGCCACGGCCCCCGCGAGAAAAAAGCAGGCCGCGGAGTCGTCGCCTGGGACTT
>JAEUQS010000677.1 GCA_016789625.1 Acidobacteriota bacterium
CTCCCTGCGTGACGCCGAGGTGCGGGCGCTCGAGAAGAACCACGGCGTCGCGATCGAACGCGAGTCCTTCCGCATCTCACAGGAGGCCATCGCGCTCGCGGAAGGAACGGCCTACGACCCCACGTTCCGGCTGGACGCGCGCTACCGCACGCACACCGACCCCGTGAACTCCGTGTTCTCGGGGGCACCGGCCGGTGAGCTCGCGCCCACGCAGAAGGGCGTGGAGTCCTCGGCGCAGATCGCCAAGCTCTTCCCCACCGGAACGCGGGTGTCCGTGTCAACCGCGCTCGCCCGGCAGACGACCGACGGCATCTTCACGACGCTCTCGCCGGCCTACACGACCCAGTTCGGCATCGACGTGCGGCAGCCCCTCCTCCGCGGCTTCAGAACCGACGACGCCCGCCGCGCCGTGCGGGTCGCCGGCATCGACAACCAACGCTC
The DNA here is from genome assembly GCA_016789625.1 of Acidobacteriota bacterium. Taxonomy (GTDB): domain Bacteria; phylum Acidobacteriota; class Thermoanaerobaculia; order UBA5066; family UBA5066; genus JAEUQS01. The sequence continues at coordinate 442 of JAEUQS010000677.1, forward strand.
GGCCGCGACCCTCCGCCGCGTCGTGACCGAAACCGTGAGCGAGGTTGAGAAGCTCTACTGGACCTACGCGTCCGCCCTCCGCAATGTCGAGGTGCGCCAATCGAGCATGGCCCTCGCCGACGAGCAGCGGCGCGACACGCAGGCCAAGATCGAGGCCGGCACGCTCCCCGAGAGCGACCTCTCGCAGTCCACGGCCGAGCTGGAGCGCCGCCGCGGCGAGCTCTACGCGGCCCGCGAGAACGCCCGGCGCGCCGAGCTGGCGCTCAAGACCCTCATCCTGGCGGACCCTTCCGACCCTCTCTGGAACCAGGAGATCGCCCCCACCGACGAGCCCCGTGCCACGCCCTTCGAGGTGGAGCTGACCGCGGCGCTCGAGACCGCGAAGGAGAAGCGCCCCGAGCTCTCCGCCGCGCGCCTCGCGATCGAGCGGCAGGACGTGGACATCGCCCTCGCCGACGACGAGCTGAAGCCCGCGCTCGACGTGGTGGGCTCCTACCAGGGCCGCGGCCTCGCGGGCTCCAAGAACCCCGGCGCGACGTCCTTCAACCCCGGCCAGCCCGTCGTGGTGGCCGAGCCCCTCGACGGCGGTGTGGGCCGCTCCTTCGGCACGCTTTTCGAGAACCGCTTCCCCGACGCGTCCATCGGCCTCTCGCTCTCGATCCCCCTCGGCAACCGCGCCGCGCGGGCCAAGGGCGCCATCGCCCGCGCCACGAAGCGGCAGGCCGAGCTCGGGTACGCCCGCGAGGAGCAGCGCATCGCCACCGAGGTGCGCGTCGCCGTGCTCGCGCTGCAGACGGCGCGGCAGCGCATCGAGGCGGCCAACGCCGGCCTCGCCGCGGCCGAGACCCAGTTCGGTGCCGAGAAGGAGCGCTTCACGGCCGGCCTCTCGACGAACTTCTTCGTGCTCACGAGGCAGAACGACCTCGCCGTCGCCCAGCTCACCCGCATCGACGCCCTGGCCGACTACCAGCGCGCCCGCGTGGAGCTCGCCCGCGCCACCGGCTCCCTCCTCGACGATCGCAGGATCGAGGTCGGCGGCCAGGACAAATGACGCGGCCATGACCCGCAACGGCAACCTCCGAGGGCTGTTTCTCGCGGTTCTCACTCTCGCGTTCTGGCTCCTGTCGCTCACGGGCTGCGCCGCGAAAGAGGACCCCACGCGCCTCCACCTCAACGGCCGGCTCGAAGCGCCCACGGTGGACCTCGCTCCCAAGGTGGCCGGACGGGTGGTCTCCGTGGCCGTGCGCGAGGGCGACCGCGTCGCCAAGGACGCGCTCCTCGTAACGCTCGACCTGGGCGAGACGGGCCTCGCGCCCGAGCGCGACCGGCAGGCGGTGGGCTCGGCCGAGGCCCGCTACGAAGACCTCGCGACGGGCAGCCGCGCCTCGGAGATCGCGGCGGCCGAAGCCGAGGTGGCCGACCGGCGCGCCGCGCTGGACCTCGCCCGCAAGGAGAAGGAACGCCAGGAGCAGCTCCTCGCGAAGAAGGTGGGCACCCCGCGCGACCTCGACCGCGCGAAGACCGATCTCGACCGCGCGGCGGCGAATGCCCGCGCCTCGGAAGACCGGCTGCGCACGGTGAGGGACGGCTCGCGCAAGTGGCAGACGGAACAGGCCCGCCGCGAGATCGAAAGGGCCAAGGCCGTGCTCGCGCAGTCCACCTCGGTCGCGCGCGAGAGCGAGCTGCGCGCGCCCGCCGACGCCGTCGTGCTCCACCGAATGGCCGAGCCCGGGCTCCTGCTCTCTCCCGGACAGCCGGGGCTCACGCTCGCGTTCCAGAACCGGCTGTACGTGCGCACGTTCATCCCGGAGACGAAGCTCGGCCGGGTGAAGCCCGGCATGAAGGCCGAGGTCTTCGTGGACGCGTTCCCCGGCCGCGCGTTTCCCGGCACCCTCGTCGAGATCTCGCCCGACGCCGAGTTCACGCCCAAGCCCGTGGAGACCAAGGCCGAGCGCATCAACCTCGTCTACGCGGCGAAGGTGGACCTCGACAACGGCTGGAAGGAGCCCCTCGTACCGGGCCAGCCGGCCGAGGTCGTGCTGAAGATCGTCGAATAGCGGAATGATCGAAGCCCGCGCCCTTTCGAAGAGCTTCGGCGCCACGCGGGCGCTCGTGAGCCTCGACCTCTCGATCGCCAAGGGCGAGCTCTTCGCTCTCATCGGGCCCGACGGCGCGGGCAAGTCCACGTTCTTCCGGCTCGTGGCCGGCCTTCTCTCCCCCACGGCCGGCACCCTGCATCGCGACGAGCAGGCGACGTTCGGCCTCGTGCCCCAGCGGTTCTCGCTCTACGAAGACCTCACCATCGACGAGAACCTCGACCTCAGGGCCGAGCTCTACGCCGTGCCCCGCGCGGAGGCCGCGGCCCGCGCCGGAGACCTCCTCGGGCGCGTCGGGCTCGCGCGTTTTCGCAAGCGCCTCGCGGGCGCGCTCTCGGGCGGCATGAAGCAGAAGCTCGCGCTCGTGGCCGCGCTCCTCACGCGCCCGGCGCTCCTCCTCCTCGACGAGCCCACGACAGGCGTCGACCCCGTGTCCCGGCGCGAGTTCTGGATGCTCCTCAACCAGCTCCACCACGAGGGCCTGACCATCGTCGTCTCGACGCCGTACATGGACGAGGCCGAGTACGCGACCCGCATCGGCTTTCTCGACCGGGGGCGCCTCGTGGCGAAGGGCACACGCACCGAGGTGCTC
>JAEUQS010000696.1 GCA_016789625.1 Acidobacteriota bacterium
GCCGAGTACCTCCTGAAAGACAGCGCGTCCACCGTGTGCTTCGTGTCCGACGACAAGCAGGCCGCGAAGATCCTGGAGGCCAAGCCCAACTGTCCGTCGCTCGTCCACGTGATCGTGTTCGAGCCAGGGGAGGCCAAGGGCGTCACGCCCTATGAGGCCATTCTCGACGCGGGCCGAAAGGCCCAGGCCAAGGACCCGGCCGGGTTCGATCGCCGGGCCGACGCGCGGAAGCCCGAGGACCTCGCGACCCTCATCTACACCTCGGGCACCACCGGGGAGCCCAAGGGCGCGATGCTCACGCAGGACAACTTCGTCTCCAACTTCGTCGCGGGCACGCAGCTCATGCCGCTCTCGAGCGACGACGTCGCCCTCTCGTTCCTTCCGCTCTCCCACGTCTTCGAGCGCACCATCGAGTATTGCTACTTCCACAAAGGCGTGACCATCGCGTACGCCGAGTCCATCGAGAAGCTCGGCGCGAACCTCAAGGAAGTGAACCCCACGGTGTTCGGCGCCGTGCCGCGCGTGTACGAGAAGGTCTACGCCAAGATCCAGGACGGCCTCGAGAAGAAGACCCCGGCGCAGAAGAAGATCTTCCTGGCCGCCATCGAGACGGGCAAGGAGATCCTGGCGCTCCGGGCCCAGAAGAAGACTCCGGGCGCGGTGCTCGCGTTCAAGAGCTTCGTGTTCGAAAGGCTCGTCTACAACAAGATCCGGGCGGCCCTCGGAACGCGCTTCCGCTACGCCATCTCGGGCGGCGCGCCCCTCGCGAAGGACCTCGCCGAGTTCTTCTGGGCCGTCGGCGTCGAGATCTACGAGGGCTACGGCCTCACCGAGACCTCGCCCGTCATCAGCCTGAACTGCCCGTCGGCGTGGCGGCTCGGCTCCGTGGGCCGCATCCTGCCGGGAGTCGACGTGAAGATCGCGCCCGACGGCGAGATCCTCGCCCGCGGCCCGAACATCATGAAGGGCTATCTCAACAAGCCCCAGGCCACCAAGGAGGCCATCGACGACGACGGCTGGTTCCATACCGGCGACATCGGCGTCATCGACGAGGACGGCTTCCTCAAGATCACCGACCGCAAGAAGGAGCTCCTCGTCAACGCGAACGGCAAGAACATCCCGCCCGCGCCGATCGAGAGCTTCCTCAAGGGCGATCCGTTCATCGCGCAGCCCATCTGCATCGGGGACCGGCGGAAGTTCCTCTCCGTGCTCATCGTGCCCAACTTCGACAAGCTCAAGGAATGGGCCCACCAGAACGGCCTCGGCGGCAAGACGATGGACGAGCTGGCGAACGACCCCAAGGTGCGCGAGCTGTTCCAGAAGACGATCGACCGCTGGAACCACGGCAAGCCCCACGAGCAGGTGATCGTGAAGTTCTCGCTGCTCACGAACGACCTGTCGATCGAGGGCGGCGAGCTGACCCCGACGCTCAAGGTGAAGCGGCGCGTCATCGACACGAAGTACAAGGACGAGATCGATTCCATGTACGCGGGGAGCAAAGACTAGCCGGCCTCAGTGACACGGCCCACGCGCCTCGCCTTCACCTACGCCGTCGTCTCGACGGCCTGGATCCTCGGGTCCGATCTCCTGTTGGGGCGGCTCTCGGGCATTCCCCAATCCGTCACGACCGTGAGCCTCCTGAAGGGGTTCGCCTTCGTCGGGCTCACCACGGCGCTCCTCTACCTGCTCGTCGCCCGCTGGGCCGAGGAGGACCTGGCCGAAGCGCTTCGGCCAGGCCTCATGGGGCCCGCGATCGTGCTCTCGGGGATCGCGCTCGTGGCCGCCGCCGGCACGTACCACGGCGTGCGGTCCGACCAGAAGCTGCTGCGCGAAAGGGAAGTTTCGATCCTGGGCTCGATTGCCGAAGCCCGAGGCCGGTTCCTGGCCCAGGTTCTCGAAGAGCGGCGCGAACCCGTGCACTCGCTCGCGGTGCGGCTCTCGCGAACTCCGGCACCGGACGCAGAGGTCGAAGCGTCCCTGGCCGCTTTCGTCGGTTCCCATCCCCGCACGGTCCAGGGCGTGTCCCTCTTCGGTGAGGGCTGCGTCCCTCTGCACGCCGCTGGCCGGGGACCAGGAGATCGGCCGGCGGACCTCTGCAAGGCCGCGACCCCCGCGGGCGAGTGGTTCGCCGGGCCCCCGGGTACCGGCTCGTGGGCTCTGTCCATGATGGTTCCGGGTTCACCGAGGACCCTCGTCGCCGCGTTCCACGCCGCGCCGATTTCGAACCTCCTGACGCCCGTGCAGTACGGCACGGCCGAAGGGAGGGTCCGTCTCGAGCGGGCCGGCGACCACGAAAGGAACGCTCCCTCGCTCTCGGCTCGATCGGGACCGGTCGCCGGGACGGACTGGATCGTGGTCGTCGAGGCCGACGAGTCCTCGCTCGCGCGGTCCTTCGATCGCCACGCGCTCACGAGCGCGGCCGGCGCCCTCCTCCTCGTGGTGGGCGCCGGCGCCCTTCTGGTTCTCCAGTGGCGGGCGCGCTCGGGCGCTCTGGCCCGCGCCGCCGAGCGCGCGGATCTCGAGAAGGTCCGCGCCGAACGCGATCTGGCCGCGGAAAGGCGCCGGGGCGAGGCCCGCTACAGGACGATCCTGGAGACGGCGACCGAGGGAATCCACATCGTCGATCTCGACGGGCGTGTCGTGGAGGTCAATCCGGCGTTTCGGAGCCTTCTCCGCCTGCCGGACGGTCCGCTCTCCCTCACGCTTCCGGACTTCGAGGCCGGCATCTCGCCGGAACGCTGTCGCGAGGAGGTCGCGCGCCGCATCGAGAATCCCGGCCGTTTCGAGGCGCGCTGGAAGCGGCGCGACGGGACGCTCCTCGACGTGGAGGTGAGCGTGACCGGGGTCGTCATCGAAGGGCAGACCCTCCTCTCCTGCGCGGGCCGCGACGTCACCGAGCAAAGAAAGTCCGAGGAGCGCAACGCCGAGCTGGAAACCCGCTTCCGCGAGGCCCAGAAGATGGAGTCCATCGCGCGCCTCGCGGGTGGGGTCGCCCACGATTTCAACAACATGCTGGGCGTGATCCTCGGGTACTCCCAGCTGGCCGAGAGCCGTCTGCCCGAGGGGAGCGACGTGCGGGAGCACATTCAGGAGATCGAGAAGGCGGCCGAGCGATCGGCTGAGCTCACGCGGCAGCTCCTGGCCTTTGCCCGGCGCCAGCCCATCGCGCCCCAGCCCCTCGATCTCTCCAGCTCAGTGCAGCAGATGTCGAAGATGCTCTCCCGGCTCGTGGGCGAGGACGTGGAGCTACGGATTCTGGTGGCGCCCGATCTCTGGAAGGTCCATATGGACCCGTCCCAGGTCGATCAGATCCTCGTGAACCTCGTGGTCAACGCCCGGGACGCGACGTCTCGCGGAGGGACCATCACCATCGAGACCGCGAACGAGACCGTCCCGGCCGGAGCCGGCCCGGGGCCCGTCCTCGCGCCGGGCGACTACGTGGCGCTCTCGGTCAAAGACACCGGTAGCGGCATCGATCCCGAGGTGCTTCCGCACATCTTCGAGCCGTTCTTCACGACCAAGCCGAAGGGAAAGGGCACGGGCCTCGGCCTCGCCACGACCTACGGAATCGCCCGGCAGAACCTGGGGGCCGTGGACGTCCGATCGGAGGTGGGGCAGGGAAGCGTCTTCCGGGTCCGGATTCCCCGCCTCAAAGATCCGGTGGAGGCGGTTCCGACCGCGGTCGCGACGCAGGCTCCGAAGGGCACGGAGACGATTCTCCTCGTCGACGACGAGGACATGCTCCTTCGCCTCATGAAAGGAGCCCTCGAATCCAGCGGGTACCACGTCCTCACCGCGCAGGATGGAGCTTCGGCCCTGCAGATCGCCCGGGACCTTCCGGGCGCGATCGATCTGCTCGTGACGGACGTCGTGATGCCCGGCCTCTCCGGCAAGGAGCTGCGGCAGCGGCTCGCGACTCTCCGGCCCGGTGTGCGTTGCCTGTACCTCTCCGGCTACACGGCCGACGTCATCGCGCACCACGGCATCCTCGATGCCGACGTGCATCTCCTCCAGAAACCCTTCAGCGTGGCGCGGCTCGCGGAGAAGGTGCGCGAGGTGCTCGATGGAGCGGTTTCCGGGTCGGCGATCCCGATCGTTCGGCGGTAGTGGCGGTAGTGACGGTAGTGACGGTCTCCGACCCGGGATGTTTGACGGAACGCGCGCCCGGCGGTAGGCTCGTGAGTGATGGCTCACTCAGCACTTCGTCGCCGTTGGGAATCGCCGCCCCCCGAGGATACTCCGCCAGGCGCTGAACCGCCCAAGTCGCC
>JAEUQS010000788.1 GCA_016789625.1 Acidobacteriota bacterium
ACAACATAAAACTCTCCATTCCCGGAAACAGTGCGGCTACTTGAAACTCTATTTGTGTAGTCACGCTATCACGCCAACGACCGGTAAAACCCGCCGCCCCACACGTCGAAGAACACGATACCCGTATACTGGCACATCCCGACGTAGGCATGCGCCTCGGCGATGCGCTCGAGCGGAAAGCGCCGATCGACGACGGGCCGGATCTCCCCGGCTTCGACGAGTGCTTTGAGGACCAGCAGGTCCTCTGTGCGGTGGGCGGCCAGCCCCACGACGACGGTCTTGCTGCTCGTCATCTCGAACGACGGGTTCGTGGGCTTCAGCGCGAGGGGGTCCTTGCGTTTCGACTTCACCCGCGAGCCCTGCCCAGGATCTGGATCCTTCGGACTGAAGACACCGATGAGGAGTCGCGCGGGGAGCCAGAACAGCACGGGAGTGTCGAACCTCCGAACCTCGCAGTCGCCGGCCGTCACCGTTGCCGCGTGCACGCGGACGAGGACCTCGTCGTCCTTGGGACCGGCCCTCTCCTTCCCTCGCCGTCGCGGACCGAGCGTCCGCGACGGCTGGGGTACCCCGGAGCCGCTAGGACCGTCCGATGACGAGCGCAGGCTCCCCGTCGACGAGGATCGTCAGGCTCGTGGTCCGCTCGTCCCGCGGGACCCCGATCGCCGGATCGGTGAGGAGCGCACCAAAGGCACGCATCGTGTGGAACTGTCGCCAGAGCCTCTGGAGCTGACGATGGACGTCCACGGTGGTGCTGTGAGGCCAGCCGACCTCGATGCCTTCGACCATCTTCACGCAACCGCTCCGGAAGCTCCGCCAGTCCTTCTCGGTCTCCGTGTTCTTCTCCACGAGCCAGGCCACGCTGCCGACTCGCGCTTCGTTGAACACGCGCCGCTCCCAAGGGATCGCCTTCTTCGCGGTCGAGACGTTCGAGAGGTGGGAGACGGTGAACTCTGCCATCGCGCGGGGGCCCTTCCCGGGATTCGCGAGGTAGTGCTCCCAGACCGCCGCATAGGCGGCCTCCCGGATCGGGACGTTCGCGCGCGCGACGGAGTCTTCCCACCAGGGGAGCGAACGGGCGAGGGCGCGGGCGAAGGCGGTGTCGGCCTCGTTCGACTGTGCGATCCGCCTCACGAAGGACCGAGTGGGGAGATCGTTCACCTGCAGGTCGAGCCGGGACCCGAGCGTCTTCCCGGCAGAGAGAGCGAGAAGCTCTTCGACCAGGGTGTCCTCGTCGTCCTCGTCCAGGATTCGCCAGGCGATGGCCTCGTCCACGATCGCACGGATCGCTCGTTCCTTGGGCTTGCTGTCGCTCCAGGAGAGCTGGAGGTGAAGACCGTAATACAGATCCCCCGCCCTGTGCTCCTTCGCGTATTCCGTCGTGTCGGCCTTGAAGTCCGCGATCCAGCCACGGTTCTCGAACAACGCGTCGGAGTACGAGCGCGAGCCCTTGTAGGCCACGGCATAGGTGCCGTCGATCCGTTCCGAGATCTTCTTCTCGAGCTTCTTTTCGTCCTTTCCCGAGATCGTCAGGCCCAGGAGCGAAAGACTGAAGCCCCAAGACGACTTCTTCACCAGGCTGGTCTCGTGAAGGTACGAGACGACGCTCGCGTCCACGGCGGACGCTCCGCGCAGGAACGAGGTCAGGTCGACGAGCCTGCAGCAGAGGAGGTCGCTGTGAAAGCCTTTCAGCTTCCCGGCGTCGATCTCCGCCTCCAGGAGCGTTTCGTCGGTCGCGATCCGGGAATAGTCGTACCGGAATCCGGCCTCCAGCTTCGCGTTCACGGCCTTCTCGATCACCCGGTCGATCGAGGCCTTGAGCGCCTCCCAACGCTCCTTGATGCGCTCGATCCCGTCGAGGATCTGTGCTCCGCCGATGCGCTCGAGAACCTGCTCCAGGAGGTCGCGCTCCTGCGCGGAGAGGTCCCCGAGCGAGGCCTTGTCGAGGAGGTCGTCGATCCGTTCGATGGCCGCACCGGCGACGTCGCCGAGGATGCCGTCGAGCACGTCCTTCAGCTCCTTCGGCTTCTCGAAGCCCACGTCGATGCCCACCTTGGCACCCACCGAGATGTTCCGGCCTTTCGCCTTGCGAATCCCGAGATGGATGCGGCCCGCCTGGGGCTGAGAGAACACGAGAAGGAAGTCGTCGGTGACCTGGATCGATGCGCCGAGCGTGGCGCCCAGGTTCGTCTTCAGCCGAATGGGCGTCGTCGCGCTCAGAAGCTTCGTGAGGGCGGGCAACGCCGCCGTGAACACGTCCCCCCAGCTGATCTCGATTCCGGCCTCGAGCCTTCCCCGGACCTGATACGAAAGCGCGTCCTTCGGGCCCAATTCGATGATGTCGTTCCAGCGCAGCGGAACGCGCAGGCCGCCGGCTGCGTCCGTGAGGATCGCAGTGGCGACCCCGTCGCCGGGGTCGTGTCCCCGGTAGTCCGCAAGAAGAACCGACTTTTCGGCGCCTGCTTTGATCTCGGCGAAGGACAGCGCCGCATCGCCGGTCGCACCGACCGTTGCCTCGAGCTCGTACTTCAGGAACGCGTCGTTCGGGCCCGGAACCAGCACGGGGGCGGGATGGTTCTCCTTCGCCTTCTGCCCGACGACGTGGCCGGGATCATCGCCCCCGTCGGCGTTGAACGAGCGAAGCGTGATCCTGGCGCCCGCGGTGAGCCCGAAGGAGACGTTCTTGATTCCCAGCTTGGGAGCGGCGCCGACCTTCGCCTCGAGGACGTCGAGTTTCAGGTTCTTCTCCTTCAGCTTTCCCGTGAGGTTCTGAACGAGGGTCTCGGGGTCCGCGATCTTGAGCTCGGTGGTCATGGGTCGACTCCTTTCTCATGGAGTGCCCGGGGACCGTCGGTTCCGATACAGCTATCGTGAGCGTCGATGCGCATGACGTCGTCGACCCTGGGCGGCGCAGAACGTTCACGCTGGCGCGCCGGGCGACGCGCCTCCTCCCCGACGCCCGGCGTATCCTCCGGATGGTTGTCCCGCAAGGAGATCCTTTGAATCGACCGCGCCACCTCGTGCTTCTCGCAGCGACCCTGCTCCTCGCACCGCTGGGGTGCCGGCGCAACGCTCCGCCTCCGCCGCCTCCCATCGAAAGGCCCGCTCCGCCGCCACCGGTTCTGG
>JAEUQS010000822.1 GCA_016789625.1 Acidobacteriota bacterium
AAGGTCGGCATGATCCGGCTGCGCCGGGGCGACGCCGACGCGGCCCGCGCCATGTTCGACCGCGCCGAGGTGGAGCTGGCCGAGGTGGGCAGCGCCGAGGAGCGGGCGCGGCTCCTCGACGCCTCGGCCCGCGCGCGCATGGATCGGGCCGATCAGGACGGCGCGGAAGCCAAGGCGCGCGCCGGCCTCGAGCTCATCGGCCCCGCGGGGCCCGACGATCTGAAGTCTCTGCTCCACTGCACGCTCGGAACGGTGGCGTTCCATCGCGGCGACTGGGCCGCCGCCGAGCGCGAGCTCGTGGCCGCGGTGGCCGAGGGCCGCGCCTCCGGGCGCCCCGAGCTCATCCGCCGCGCGCTCTCGGCTCTCGCGACGACGTTCTGGAAGGTCGGCCGCTGGGACGAGAGCGAGGCGCTCGAGAGGGAGTGCCTCGCCGAGGCCGAGCGCTCGCGGGATCTCTGGGCGATCACGTCGTCCTCCACGAACCTCGCGATCCTGTGGTGCGGCCGGGGCGACTTCGCCGCGGCGCGACCGCACTTCGAGCGCAGCCTCGAGATCCACCGCCGCCTCGGCTCGCCGGGCGGGCAGGCGCTCGCGCACCTCAACCTCGGCGAGTGCGACGAGATCCTCGGCCGCTTCGACGAGGCCGAGAACAACTACCGCCTCATGCTCGACCTCCTCGGGGACGACCGCTCGAACAAGAACGTCCTCGAGGCCCGTCTCGCGCTCGGCAACCTGCTGCGCAAGAAGGGCGACCTCGAGCAGGCCCAGCGGCTCCTCGTGGAGACGCTCGATTCCGCCTACGCCACCTCGGACCGCGATCTCATCGCCGCGGTCATCTACCCGCTCTCGCTGGTCGAGAAGGATCGCGAGCACCTCGACGACGCGCGCAGGCACCTCGATCAGGTGCTCGCCGAGATGGACGCCTCGGGCACCAAGGACGGCCTCGGCCGCGTGCTCTGGTCGTCTTCGGACCTCGCGCTCAAGATGGGCGACCTCGAGCGCGCCGAGCGCGAGGCCGGTCGTGGCCACGAGCTCGCGAAGGAGCTGGGCGACCGCTACGACACGGCCCGGCTGAAGTCCATCGACGCGCGGCTCGCTCACGCCGCGGGGCGGATGCAGGAGTCCGACCGCCTGTTCGAGGAGGGCCTCCGGCTGCTGTCGGACGTCGGCGCCCTCTACGACCTCGGGCGCTGCTACTACGAGTGGGGCGTGCGCACGGAAGATCACGCCAAGGCCTCGGCGCGTCTCGGCACGGCCGCCCGGCTCTTCGAGCGCATCGGCGCGCGGCGTGAGCTGGAGCGCACCCGCGGTGTGCTCGAGCGGCTGGCCGCGCGCATCACGGCCGACCTCCGCCCCTCGCAGAGCGAGGGCGTCATCGGGCTCTATGAGGTCTCGCGCATCATCAACTCCACGCGCGAGCTCACGGCCGCGCTCGACGAAACGCTGGACCTCGCGCTCAAGCGGCTGAACGCCGAGCGCGGCATGGTGCTCCTCACCGATCCCGTCACGGGCCGCGTGTCGATTCGCGCGGCGCGCAACCTGAAGACGGGACGCGAGGAGGAAGCCGAGGCCATCTCGCGGAGCGTCGTCGATCGCGTGGTCTCCGAGGGGCGTTCCGTGCTCGCCGCCGACGCGCGGGTCGATCCGCGCTTCGTGGGCCGCGAATCGATCCTCGCGCACTCGATCGTGTCGTTCCTCTGCGTGCCTCTCCGGCTGAGAGACCGCATCAGCGGCGCCATCTACATCGACCATCGCACGGCGGCCCGGCTCTTCTCGGAGTCGGACCGCGCGTTCCTCGAGGCGTTCGCCGATCTCGCCGCCGTGGCGATCGAGAACGCGCGCCTCGTGGAGGAGCTCCTCGAAGCGCGCCTCCGGCTGTCGGTCGAGAACGAGAGCCTCAAGGCGAACCTCGTGCGGGGTTCGAGCCTGGACGCCCTCGTGGGCACGAGCGAGGCCGCGCGGCGCATCAAGGCCACGCTGCCCCGCGCCGCCGCCGGGAACGCCACCGTGCTCATCCGCGGCGAGTCGGGCTCGGGCAAGAACCTCGTCGCGCGCATCCTGCACGCGCTCTCCTCGCGCGCGAACGGACCGTTCATTCAGTTCAACTGCGCGGCGCTGCCCGACACGCTCGCCGAGAGCGAGCTCTTCGGGCACGAGAAGGGCTCCTTCACCGGGGCCGACCGCAGGAAACCCGGCCGCTTCGAGCTCGCGAACGGCGGGACGATCTTCCTCGACGAGATCGGCAAGGCCACGCTCTCGATCCAGGCCAAGCTGCTGCGCGTGGTGGAAGACAAGGAATTCGAGAGGGTCGGCGGCACGCAGACGCTGAAGACCGACGCCAAGATCCTCGCCGCGACGAACCTCGACATCGAGAACGCCATCGCGCGCGGAGAGTTCCGCGAGGACCTCTACTACCGGCTCAACGTGGTGCCGGTGGAGCTGCCTCCGCTCCGCAAGCGGCTCGAGGATCTGCCCGGGCTCGTGGAGTACTTCGTGGTGAAGCTCTCGCGGGATCTGGGGAGCGATCCGCGCCGGCTGGACCCTTCGGTCCTCTCGCTCTTCGCGCGGTATCCCTGGCCGGGCAACATCCGGGAGCTCGAGGCGACGCTCCACCGCGCGCTCGTCCTCACGCCCGGAGACGCGCTCACCGCCGGCGATTTCCCGTGGCTCCTCGAATCGCCGCATCTCGAGAAGACGGCGCTTCCCGCGGGCGTCGAGGACGCCGCCCGCACGCTCTCGATCCCGAACCAGCCGATCGACCCCGAGAGCTTCGACCGCATCCTCACGGGCGTCGAGAAGGACCTCATCGAGCGCGCGCTCAAGGAGGCCGGCGGCAAGCTCCGCGAGGCCTCGCGCCGCACCGGCCTCGCCCGCAACACGCTCAAGAGCAAGATGACGAAGTACGGCCTCCGCGGACAGGACCAGGACGAAGGCTGACGTCCCCAGGAAAAAGCAGTGATTGGCTCGGAGGGGGTTTGGGGGAACCGGAGCGAAGCGGAGGTCGCCGTCAATCGCGCAGCGATTGCGGCAACCGGCCATGGTTTCCCCAGGACACTAGCCAGCTCTGGAAAGGCGCGCGAAGACGGGCGCGGGCACGTACTTCGACACGATCTCGCGCCAGCCGGGATCTCCGCCCACGAGGCCTTTGACGAGGCTCGAGCTGACCTCGGCCAGCGGGCGAGGCGGAATCAGGTAGACCGTCGTCGGGATCGGGCCGTCCAGGCCGCGCGCGCGGGCCAGCTCACCGATGTCGTCGTTCACGTGGCGGATCGTCATCTCTTCCTGGAAGTCGAGAGGCGTCCGTATGCCGCGCAGGATGTGCGTCGCTCCCAGCTCCATCGCGAAGTGCACGAGATAGCGGCCGCTGAACTCGATGGCCGTGACGTTCGGGAGGTGCGCGGCCGTCTCCTCGATCATCGCGATGCGCTCCCGCGTCTCGAACGTGTACTTCTTCGTGGGGTTGATGCCCACGGCGACGAAGAGCCGCGAGAAGAGCGCCGCACCGCTCTCGATGGTCCAGAGGTGTCCGTTCGTGAGAGGGTCGAAGCTGCCCGCGTAGAGCCCGGTTCGCATGCGGGACATCCTACCGGGCGCGGGTCCCAGGACCGGACGCGACGTCGGTCCTGGAGGCGTTTTCGCGTGGCACGGCGCTTGATACGGTCCCCCCGGAGGACCCGATGCCGTTCGCTCTCTTCACCCTCGACCTGAAGCATGCCGTGAGAGGCCTCGCCAAGGCGAAGGGTCTCGCGCTCGCCGCGGTCGTGACTCTGGCCTTCGGCATCGGCGCCAACACCGCGGTGTTCAGCATCCTCGACGGGCTCCTCCTCGCGCCTCTGCCGTTCGGTGCGAATACCCAGAGGATCGTGACGCTGCACGGCACGCACCCCTCGCAGGCCTTCGATCCGAGCGACGGCGACGTCTCCCTTCCCGACGCGGCCGACTTCGCATCCCGCGTGAGCGCGTTCGAGGCCGTCGGAAACTTCACGGACCGCATCTACACGCTCGAGGGCCCTACGGGCGCGGAGCGGGTGTCGGGAGCTTCCGTCACTCCGTCGCTCTTCCCGATGATCGGCGCCGCGCCCGCCCTCGGGCGCCCCTTCCGCGCCGAGGATGCGCGCCCGATCGGGCTCGAAGAGGTCGTGCTCCTCTCGCACGGGCTCTGGGAGCGCGCGCTGGGCTCGGACCCCGCGATCGTGGGGAAGACGCTCACCATCAACGGACGCGCCCGCGAGGTGATCGGTGTGATGCCGCGCGGCTTCCGCTTTCCCGAGAGGGAGGACCTCTGGACGCCGCTCGGAAGCGAGCCTTCACCCGCATACCGCGGCCGGCGCTTCACCGGCGCGTTCGCGCTGCTCCGTCCCGGGGCCACGCGCGAGGCCGCCGCGAAGGAGGTCGAGAGCGTCGCCCGGGATCTCGAGAAGACGTATCCCGAGACCAACCGGGGCTGGGGGACGCGGGTCCTCTCGTTCCGCGAGATGTTCGTGGGGCAAGGCACCGACAAGTTCCTGGCGCTCCTCCTGGCCGCAGTCGGGTTCGTGCTCGTGATCGGCTGCGTCAACCTCGCGAACCTCTTTCTCGCGAGGTCTCTCGCGCGGGAGAAGGAGCTCGCCGTGCGCCTCGCGCTCGGCGCGACGCGGGGCGATCTCCTGCGCGCGACGTTCGTGGAGATGCTCCTCCTCGCTCTCGTGGGCGGCGTCCTCGGCACGTTCCTGGGGCACCAGGCGATCCGCGCGCTCGTCGCGGGCTTCCCCGAGGAGCTGCCGTACTGGGTGTCCCTGGAGCTCGACGCCCGCGTCCTCGGCTTCACGCTGGCGGCCACGCTCCTCTCGGGTCTCCTCGCCGGCGTCCTGCCGGCTCTCCGGGCGTCGCAGACCGCGGTGTCGGGCTCTCTCGCCGAAGGCGGCCGCGGCGCGTCCCGCTCCGCGCGCTCGCGGCGGCTCGCCGACTTCCTCGTGGCCGCGGAGATCGCCCTGGCGCTCGCGCTCCTCGTGGGCGGGGCGCTCGCCGTCAAGAGCGCCCGGGCGCTCGTCACCGCGGACTCCGGCTTCGACACGTCGCGGCTCGCGACGTTCCGGGCGTTCCTGCCGGGCGACCGGTTCGACTCTCCCGCCGTCCGCGGTGAGCACGTGGCGCGCCTCGCCGAGGCCCTCTCCGCGCTCCCGGGAGTTCACTCGGCCGCGATCACCACGTCGCTCCCGATCGACGACGGAGGGAGCCCTCGCCGGGCCGTGCCCGACGGCCCCCTGACGGGCGATCCCGACCGCGACCAGATCGGAATCGTCGCGATCGGCGTGACGACGACGACGTTCCAGGTTCTGGGTCTGCCCCTCGTGTCCGGGCGCGGCTTCACGGAGGCCGAGATCCGCGATCCCGAGGCTCCGGTGGCGATCGCCTCCAAGGCGCTCGCCGCGCGCTTCTTTCCGGGGCGGGAGGCCGTCGGCGGGCGCGTGGGCATCGTGAACGGCGCGACGACCACCTGGCTCACGATCGCCGGAGTCGTCGGCGATGCGCAGTTCGAGGAGTTCGGCGAGGAGACCCCGCAGTCGAAGCTGGCGCTGTGGCTGCCGTTCGCGAGCCTCGGCAACCGGAGCTTCGCCGTGGTGATGAAGGCGTCCGGAGATCCCGCGCCGCTGCTCCCTGAGGCCCGGGGTGCGCTGCGCACGTTCGACGCAGCCCTTCCTCTGTGGGACCTCCGCACCTACGACGACATCCGCGCGCTCACCACCTGGGAGCAGCAGCTCTTCTCGCGGCTCCTCACGGGCTTCGCGCTCGCGGGGCTCCTCCTCGCCGCGCTCGGGGTCTTCTCGGTCGTCAACGCCTCGGTGGGGGACCGGCTGCTCGAGCTCGCGGTGCGCGTCGCGCTGGGCGCGAAACCTCGCGACATCCTGAAGCTCGTGGGCGCGGACGGCGTGCGGCTCGTGGCGATCGGCGGCGGCGCGGGCCTCGCGCTCTCGTTCGTCGTCGTCCGGGTGATGACCGGCTTCCTCTACGGGGCCTCGGGCAGCACGATCCCGCTCCTCGCGGCGGCCTTCGCGCTCCTTTTCGTGGTGGTCCTCGTCGCAACGCTCGGGCCCGCCCGCCGCGCGGCGCGGACGGACCCGATGTCGGTGCTC